>CAZMDB010000024.1:4277-15634 GCA_964565095.1 uncultured Methanosarcinales archaeon
CGTCGGTGCCCGGCTTGAATGCGACTCCCCATATAAGGAAGGTTTTTCCTGTGATGTCATTGTCGTATGCATCCAGGATTTTCTGCAAAATATGCTCGCGATGCCGATTGTTGGCGGTGATAGCTGCCATGGTGACATCGGGAGTGATGCCTTTGTCTCTTGCGATCTGGGAGAGCGCCATGATGTCCTTGCTGAAGCAGTTGCCGCCAAACCCTGGTCCGCATTGGAGGTAGTGCTCACCTATCCTGTGATCCATGCTCACGGCTTTGCGTACTTCATCGATGTTGCTGCCCGTGGCCTCGGCAAGACGTGCTATCTCATTAATGAAAGCGATCCGCAGCGCAAGCATCGTGTTCGAGGCGTACTTGGCCAATTCAGCAGACTCTCTGCTTGTGAAGACGATGTTGTCGGAGAATGGTCGGTACAATTCTGTCAGTGTTGAGTGGAGGCTTCTTGCGCGGGGGCTTGCCTCATCTAAGCCGATCAGTATACGGTCGGGGTGCACGAAGTCGTGGATTGCATTGCCTTCCCTGAGGAATTCCGGATTTGCGATCACATCGAAATCATCATGGTAGCCAGCAGAGATCCAGGAGGCGATTCGGGCCGCTGTTCCTGGAGGCGAAGTGGATTTATTGATGATGATCCTGTAGCCGTCCATATGCGAAGCGATCTGGGTTGCAGCTTCCTGCAGCGCACGCAGGTCAGCGGAACCATCATCTGCCTGAGGGGTGTCTACGGCAAGAAAGATGACTTGAGAGTTCTTCACCCCTTGCTCCATACCGGTCGTGAAGCTTATCCTGTCCCGGTTCTTCTCCAGTATGCTGTAGAGCCCTTCTTCATGGATTGTCTGACCGCCTTGGGCTAGTGTATTGATGATTGCGGGATTCTTGTCGACACAGGTGACCGTGTTTCCTTGCTGCGCTAGGCATGCGCCTATGACAAGTCCCACGTAACTGGTGCCGACGACCGATATTTTCATGATGTCTTCCCATTTGTGTGTGACTTAAATAGCTTGTGCATCAGAACAGGAGCGAGAGACTGATGCAGATGCAGATGATGAGGGTAGCAAAGACGTTTTTTGTGTGGACTCGTTCTTTGAGCATTATACGGGATATCCATATGGCCAGCACAGGGGATGCGGTGAGCAGCAGGCTGGTAACCACGATACCGCTGACCTGGTAGGACCAGTACATCGTGATATTGAGCGCAGTCACTGTCGCTGCGACCAGCAGTTGTTTTCTGGTGTTTTTCTTGTAATCCGTGAGTTTTGCATGGAAGATCAGCGCCAGGAGTATGCTCATTAGTCCGGCTCTGAAGAAATAGAGAGAGAAGGGGGTAAAGATAGTAAGTAATTCTTTTATGAGTACATTATGGATACTGATCATGATGGCGTATCCGAGAAGCATGAGTTCAAAGCGGGAAAAAACAAGATGATGCTTTTTGATGTGGATAGCAATAAGTACCAATGATGCGACAACAGCAAGGAATACCTTGAAGGGGCTTCGTTCGTCAGGAAAGAAGATGATGGCCAGCAGGATGGTGAAGATGAAGTTGCTCAATAGGAGTGGCTGCGCTTTTTCTATATGGACGTGCTTGAGTCCGATGAAAAAGAATGCATTGAAGAATGCTGCGGCTATGAGCATGCCGGCAAAGACCAGTATGTAGTGGGCATTCATCAGCGGTATTTCTAGAAGGAATGGTGCAAGTATGCACATGATGAGAAAGACGATGGTGAATTGGACGACCAGCACTTTTTTGGGGTTTTGGCGTGTACCGATGAGCAGGAATCGCTCGAAGGTAGCTTCTAGGCTGGCAAGGAATGTGGCGATGATGCCGGGTAGCATAGAAGTTATTCTTGTGAAGCTATATATAATGTTTTGTAAAGTTCATTAAAAGGAGTTTATTTCTTAATGCAATATGATGGGGATATTCAGGAAGTTGCTTGTGAACGAAGGGGCGGCTGCGACACGTCATGAGCGACATATGCAGGAAAGATCGAGAGTAGCATCGTTGTCAGAGATGCTACGAGATGATTCAGTTATTTGGGTGACAAGTACGGGACCGACCCGGCAATACCTACGTTTTGCGGCACAATCAGGATCTTCGGAAATGATGGGCAATGTGACTACGTACAAAACGGTATCTCAAGTTGCATCGGGAAAGTTGAATGATCTTCTTCGGGATGAACAGATAACGTTTGCTGAGCGATATTGGGTGGGAAGAGAGCTGGGGTATACGCCTGAGGAGATTTTGCGTATTCATCGAGATGAATTACATCCGGTAGCTTCTCTGCAGGATTGCGTAGATTCTGCCAACGCATCCCAAGTGTTCCTACGGGCAAGAAGGTTGAGGGGCAGTCCTCTTCAGATCCGCTTCAAAGAGCAATCCCCATATACTCCTATGTCTGCATCAGTGTACAGGGATCTGGTGTCAGATGGTAATAGATATGTGTTGAAGGCGACTTCTGAGATGTTTATCGCATAGGGCACAGCAACTTTTAAATAGCGTCCCGTCATATCTCATTATGGCATTGCATATCGTAGATGCGATGCAGAGGCAATATCTATGGAAACCGTACAACTGACATTCCCTGATGGGGCCGTCAAAGAAGTGAAGAAGGGTATCAGCGCAGCTGATGTAATCAAAGAGCACATCGGTGAAGGACTTTATCGGGCTGCAGTGGCAGTCAAAATTGATGGCACTACATGTGATCTATCCACACCGGTTACTACTGATGCAAACTTCACAGTGCTGACCTTTAAGGATGAAGAAGGACGTGACGTGTTCCTCCATAGCGCTTCGCACGTATTGGCGATGGCGGTCAAACGGCTTTTCCCTGAGGCAAAACTGACAATAGGTCCTGCTGTGGAAGACGGATTCTATTATGATATCGATAAGGAAACGCCGTTTTCTGAAGAGGATATGAAAAGCATACAGGCAGAGATGAAAAAGATTGTCAAGGAGGATATCCCGTTCGAGAGGCTGGATGTGAGTGTGCAAGAGGCGAAGGAGCATATGGCCGATAACCCGTACAAGCTGGAGATGATCGATGAATTGGGTGATGAACAGATGACCTGCTATCGGAACGGGGAATTTGTCGATCTGTGCCGTGGACCGCATGTGGAGAGTACGGGGAGGATTAAGGCATTGAAATTGACCAAGCTTGCAGGCGCGTACTGGCGTGGGGATGCGAGCAATAAGCAGCTGCAGCGTATCTATGGTGTGGCATTCCCAAGCAAAAACGAGCTGAAGGACTATCTACGTATGTTAGAGGAGGCAGAGAAACGTAATCATATCAAGCTTGGTAAGAAGTTCGACCTGTTCAGCATGCATCCCGAGGCACCGGGTTCGCCTTTCTGGCACCCGAAAGGCATGGTGTTGCGCAGGCAACTATTGGATTATTGGTATGATCTGCATCTGCGGGATGACTATGTGATGATCGAGACGCCGATTATGTTGAGTCGGTCCTTGTGGGAGACATCGGGGCACTGGGAAAATTACCGGGAGAACATGTATACGCTCAAAGTCGATGATCAGGATTTTGCCGTCAAACCTATGAATTGTCCAGGAGGGTTGCTTTGGTACAAGGAAACGCTGCATTCGTACAAGGAGTTCCCTTTGCGTGTGGCGGAGCTTGGGCATGTGCATCGGCACGAGATGTCTGGTACGCTCAATGGCCTTTTCCGTGTCAGAGCGTTCCATCAGGATGATGCGCATATCTTTATGACTGAGGAGCAAATCAAAGATGAAATTCTTGGTGTATTGAGTCTGATTGATAAGGCGTATAAGGTGTTCGGATTCGAATATCATCTTGAACTGTCGACCCGACCAGACAAGTCGATCGGCTCAGATGAGGCGTGGGAGATGGCAACTGTCGGGCTCAGAAGCGCACTTGATGAGACGGGACGTGAATACCAGGTCAACGAGGGGGATGGTGCCTTCTACGGACCTAAAATAGACGTGCATCTTACTGATTGTCTAGGAAGAACATGGCAATGCGCAACCATCCAGCTGGATATGAATCTGCCAGAACGCTTCGATCTGACGTATGAAGGACCTGATGGGGAGAAGCACCGTCCGATCATGATCCATCGTGTTGTGTATGGGTCGATCGAGCGGTTCATCGGGATTCTGATCGAGCACTACGCAGGAAAGTTCCCGCTTTGGCTTGCGCCTGAGCAGGTACGGATCCTGCCGATTGCGGACAGGCATAAGGAATTTGCGGCAAAGGTCAAAGAGCAGATGTTCGAGTCTGGTCTTCGTGCTGTGATAGATGCCAAGGCACTGACAGTGTCAAAGAAAGTGCGCAATGCCCAGGTCGATCAGGTGCCGTATATTCTTGTTGTCGGTGATACTGAGATGGAGAATGGGACAGTCAATGTGCGCACTCGTGATAATGAGGTCCATGGCGAGAAGAAGGTGGATGCATTGATCAACGAACTTGTCGATCAGGTGCAGAAGAAGCAGTGATGCTGTTTGTTCCTTTTTTCTTCATTTTTCACAATATTTATATTTGAGTGAAGTTTTCACTATTTTTAGGTAGTTTATCATGGTCGATCCGATTGAAGCATTAGAACAGATGAGTAGAGGTATTGATGTAGGAGGCGGAAATTCTCAAGGAGATGTTGCTACGCCTGTGGATGTCGGAGAGATGGCATCTGCGCAAGTGTTGCCTTCTGCACCAGAGAAGAGGGGATATACTTCTCAGGATATCAGGCAGTATCTTGCTGATCAGGGCTGGATGCTTTCAGGAAAGGTGTATGTGCCTCAGCATATGGGGAATCCAGTCGGAATACATGTGTACAAGAATGGAAAGTTCGGAGCGTTATGGGGATATGATCTGTCCGCTCTGGGTGCCGCGCGAAGCCTGATGATGAAGGCACAGGAAGATGCTCTTAGCAATGCTATCCGAAGTGCCGAAGATGTGAGGTTGGCTTCCCCGCTCATCATCGCGTCTGCGTCAAAATCCATGTGTGCTGTGCTGGTTCCTGGTCGGCCAGGTGAGGGCCTCGATGGGATTTTGAGGGGGCCAGAGCAGGTCTACGGGGCAAGTGTTCGTGCAGCAGTGGCTGCTGCGGGAAAAGAACGCGTGGAAGGGCGTTATCTAATGCGACCCGAAGTAGTATCCCCTGTAGTCCTTTCGTACCTCGGAGCCAGGAAGTAGTTCTTGTCGATCCAATACGAATATTTATAAAGGAATCTCTGCGGAAATTACCTTGTAGGGATTATGTGGATTGCACGAGAGAAAAGAGGTCAGCTTGCGTTAGCCATTGTTCTGGGAGTCATACTTCTTGCTTTGATCGTAACTCTTTTTGTCGGGCGCAGCATCTCATTCGATCAGGATCATACGACCGAGCGGCGGACATTGTCGGCAGTGCCTGATGAACTGGAGCCTCTGCGCGAGTACACGGAAAAATGCTTGTATGATATCTCCCTGGAAGCCCTGCAGCGGGCAGCAACGCAGGGAGGGTATGTGGAGCCGCGAAGATTCGATGTACAGGTGGGCGCATTGGATCAGACTGCAGGAGATGGGTTGCAGTTTTCTCCTCATATAGATATCATCATCCCTTACTGGTATTATATGTCATCAGACAACGATTGCCGGGAGCAATGCTTTTTCGGTACGCGGCAGCCGCCTCTCGAAGGGGATGAGGCGGTTGCAGTGACGTCTCAAGTAGCTGATTATGTGGAGCGGGAGATAGGGCGCTGCCTCAAGGATTTTGCTCCTCTTCGTGACCGGGGTTTCGATCTCGTGGTGGAAGGGCAGCGAGATGTGGAGGTGGTGTTCGGGAAGTCGGATGTGTATGTGCTGCTTGAGTATCCGGTGATGGCAGAGAATGAAGGTCAGCAGATGCGCATACATGAGTATCAGGCACGTCTGGAGGTGCCTTTCCGGCATATGTATGACTATGCTGCGTTGATCACTGCTGCTGCTGAACGTTATCATTTCCTGGAGCGGCATGTTCTTGAGATTATTTCGGTGTATTCAGGGCTGGAGAAAGATAAGCTTCCCCCGCAGGATGCAAGCACGTTCGAGTTTGTCTCGACGATGTTCTGGCTCCGTTCGGAAGTGGAGGACCAACTGCAGGGTCTTCTGACAAGTTACGTCCCGATGCTGAAGGTGCGCAATTCCCGGAATTATCAGCCCTATGTCTATGAAGGGCAAGGCAGGGCGGCACCGGGGATCCAGCGTATGTATGATAACATGATCCTACCGATCGAGAATCCCGGATATGATGACCTTGCGGTGGATTTCCAGTATCTGTCCTGGCCGTACTATTTCAATATCAATAGCAAGGGAGAAATTATCAGGCCAGATTCCATATCTATCGACTTCCTCCCTTTCTTCGGGTTCCAGCAATTCCGCAATCTCTATGATGTCTCTTTCCCCACAAAGATAGATATACATTCTGATGAAGCGCTCAATGGTCAGGGATTCACGTTCAGTTTTGCCCTGGAGTCGAATATCCGCAACAGTGAACCGATGCGGGTGGATTTCAACCAGACGGAAGCTGAGTCGCCGGTGCAGGATGATACCTCTATCTTCTGTGATCTTTCGCAACGCAACTCAGGAGAGATCATGTTTGATGTCTCTGACGGGACTGATGGTGAGCCGGTCGAGGATGTCGCGGTGATGTATAGTTGTGGCGATCTTTCCTGTCCGGTAGTCGTGACAGGACCTGAAGGCAAAGTCAACGAGTCGTTCCCTATCTGTTCGGGAGGTGTACTGACGTTGATGAAACAGGGATATGCATCGAAATACGAGCTGCTTAGTACGCGGCTTGATCTGGGCGAGGATCTTGGAAATATTACTCTGGAGCCGATGCGGACGCGCCGGTTGGTCATTGAGAAAGTTCCTGTGGTTAAGAGTGCTGGTGCCTGGCAGGTTGTGCCTGATCAGAAACGTGAGATGGACCCCGGAGAGCTTGCAGTGGTGACTTTCACGCAGGTGACAGATGTGGGAGAGCCTGAAGTATTCACCCGTGTGATAGAGAGTGCGGGTCCGGATGTGATCTACACCATGGATCTGCTGCCTGGGCTCTATGAGGTAAAGGTGGATATGATGAATAAGCAGGGCCTTACGGTAGAGCCTGATAAGCGTTCTATGAAAGGGAAGAGCTATATGATACCGGAAGAGACGCTGGAAATTGATATGTTCCTTTCGGGTGGACTGCGTGCGGATGAGCGGACAGGCTACATGCAGGTCGACAAGGCGATGCTTGACGCGCATGATACACTCGTACTGAGATTGGTCGGGATTGATCTGTATGGCACGCAGGACCTCAAGATAGAGGATCTTGATCAGATGAACAAGGTCACAGAATATTCCCGTCAGTTCCGCAGTCTGCTGGATGTAGAATATGCAGATACCGGATGGGCCTCAGAGGATCGTTTCGAGGTCAGATAGATTAATATAATACGCAATGCAAAATGGAAAGAATGAAGCACATCAGGATACTTACCATCTTCATCATTCTTCTTCTGGTGAGTCTGCCCAGCACGTTTGCGCTGCAGATCGCCAGTCATAGAGCGTATGGACAGGATGGCGTGGATGGATATGTCCGGGAAGACGATGTGGTCACCGTTGCAGCGACTCTGACAGACACGGGTGAAATGAGTGCTGCGGATCTGGCGTCGCATCTGAAACTCGGTCCGTTCCCGTTCGATACCTGTAGTGAGCAGGTGGATGGATTCTTGTGTACGTATGAGAATCCGCTGGATGCCAACGGTATGACGATATTTCCTTATGAGCTTACGTTGACCGATCGCTGGGATCGTCAGGTGGATTCTGAAAGTGGCGTGTTCTATGTTGATCATGAAGCGCCTGGTATCTCTTTGGGAAGCGCTTGGCAGGAAGGGGCAACAGTGAATCTGGAGTATCGTGCTACTGACAGTGCGTATCCGATCGCTCCTGCGACGGTTTGTTCCGGATTGTCCGAGATGCGCCTGACGCGTGATGACGGGGCTGTGCTTGGTGTTTTCAATCTGAGTGGGTGCGACGTGTCAGGAGTGGTGGATTTCGCTTCAGAAACGTTCGCTTCAAGCGGACAGCAACGTGTCTGTGCACAGGTGAGTGATCATTTTGGATATAATACCACAGCATGCACTACTGTGCAGATCGACCGGGAGGCGCCAGTTATCGGGCAGGCCCAGATTGTGACGCCGTTTGTGTCAGGGTTGGCATGGACTTCAGCAGAAGGCGAGGACGGACGGATCCAGTTTTCTGTCGATGAGAATGTAGATCTCGAATCAGTGAATCTTACTATCAATGGAGCCGTGCATCCGGTGTCATGTCTATCTGATGGCGATAGATTCAATTGTTCGTCAACTTCGTATCATTTTAATCCGGATAATTATAGCATCCGCGTCATAGCAGTGGATGCAGCAGGCAATATTGCGCAGAAGAGTCAGTCATTTGTTGTGTCTCATGATGTGATGGATCCTGCTCTATCAGCATTCATGACGGAGTTTGTGATCGATGAGAAGATGTACCTGTCTGAGCAGAGTGATGTGATTGCCCGATTCGATGAGGCCGGCAGCGGTTTCTATCGCAAAGAGGTATTCCTGCGGCTGCCTACTAATGAGGTGTTGCAGGCGGATACGTGCGTCAAGCGGGACCAGTGGGAATGCCGTTGGAGCGGTTTCGATCTCAATGATCTCAATGGCGAGGGTCTGATGGTGCTCGAGCGCTCGTTCGATGATGCAGGCAATCGGGTCGATGGCGAGAGTCTTATGCAGAAGGTGATTGTCGATACAGAGGCGCCTTCACTGGATGTCGTCGAATTCTATGCACTTTCCGGCGGCGTACGTGTGCCATTTGCTTACTCGCGCAGTCCGGCATTTGTGGAGATCAATTATAGTGACCGATCGCCATCTGCCAAGGCCCAAGTAGATTTTTCTGTGTTGGGAGGCAACATCTCTTCAGTCTCCTGTACGGATGGATTTTGTCGCGTGCAGTCGGGGACGCTCGGTGTGGGGCCTGCGGCAGGGATGCTGTTGGTGAATCTGACTGATGCTTTCGGGAATTCATTATTGCACGATCTTGCTGCAGAGCTTCTGCATACGGTCAATGAATCAATGGATATGTGGCATTATGAGACGCGACTCATGCCCGATGCGATTGATCGATCCATCTCTGAGCTGACTGACAATTTCGTATACGCGGAGGTGCGATTCGGAACCAATGCTGCTGCTGATCTTGTCAGAGCTGAGCTTGATGATTGCCGTTCCCGTAGCAGTACGCCTCCTGTTGCCCGCGCACAGGCAGAAGCAGCACCGCCCGGAGAAGGCGGGTTTGTGGAAGGTGCGCAGGATTATCGCGTGATGATTCCGGGACACGATGTATCTGATGTATTCACAGGAGAGGATTCGACGGATATCCAGTATATCAGGGATTATGACTTGGTCGATGTGGGGATTTCCGGCAGCACGGTGCAGTTCCTGAAGTTCAATCTCAAGAGGACGTCGTATAAGCAGGTGGATGATCTTCAGTTGACCTGTACGTTCCGTCTTGTCTCACGTTGGGGAGATCAGTTCGCGCCTGAAGAGATAGAAGATGTCAATATCACTATTCCATTCTTTTCTAATCCTGCCGGGGATCTGGGGGAGGCGTATAAGGAAGAGCTTGATTCAGCCATCGAAGATGCGACTGAAGGTATCGTGAACAAGATTGCATCTCTGGAAAAGTTTGTGGAGATCGCCCGTAAGATCTGTGAAGTAATCGAAGGTCTGACCGGCATCATCCGGGCGCTGAATACCGTGTTGGGGAGTCTTGGTATCCAGGCAGACATATTGCGCTCGATCCCGATCATTGGGGTGCCGGCATCGGAATCGACTAACGAGATCGCATGGTCGTTCTGTGAGCAGGGAGAAGGCATGAAGCAGGGCGCGCGCGAAGGATTTGCGGGTATCATCGGCAAGTTCTGCGATTTTGTTTCCTGTCGGTTTTCGCTGACTGGCTGGTTGTTCAATAACATGGGAGAGGATGAGGGGAAATTCTCATCTCTTGAGAGCGGAGTGCAGAATTCGGTACTTGGCAAGGCGCTTGGTGGTGATGTGGTGCTTCGCCTGTTCAAAGATGGGGAAGTGTCGGGATATACTGATACTTCGGAGAGTTTGGTCTGGAGCATCCTGAACCTGTGTATTCCAGGTATCATCAAGAATCTGAATGAGTACCGTCAGATCAAATGCCGGTATGCGGTCTGTTTGCAGGATGATGTGCCTGCGGGAGTCCCACGATCGGCGTGTGATTCGATGAAGGGCTACATGACATGCAAGTATATTGTCGGAGAGGTGTTCTCTTTCATTCCCTTGACGGCATTTTTCGATTCAATATTCAAGCAACTCAAGCAGGCATTCTCATCGCCCACAGGGGTGTTGGGTTTTGCCATGGGCACGTTCTGTTCTATGATGTGCAAGCCCATCAAGGCGAAGGTGCCGGGTTCGGGGACTGCTGCGTCGGCATGTTCCAAGCTGGAGATTATCAAAGCGATCGGTGATATCGTGACGTATGCGACTAAGATGTTCAATGCGGATTACTGGAAAGTAGAGGGGGAGGATGTCTGTGAACGGCTCGAAGAAGATGATTAGGTGGGTGGTTGTCTGTCTATTGGTTGTGGCGATCATAAGTACGAGTGTGTTTGCTGGTGCTGGTAAACAATGGGAGGGAGAGGAAGCTGATTTTTCTAATGTAAAAAATCAAAATCCACTTTTTATTGTGCAAGAAGAAAGTAATGGTGGTACTGAAGGAGGAACAATTTCACCTACCTCTCATACCAAGTCATATGCTTTTTTATCTACAGAAAATGGAAAAGGCAAGTTTGTTCTAATAACTGATGAAGGTTATGAGGTATATGGAAAAGAAATGTCTATTCAGGAAGTACGTGAGAAACTTCTAAAAGGTGGCTTAGGAAGTGGTTGGACTACTCCAGAAGAGGGACATAGATATGATGTAAGGGATTATCGGATAGTTTTTCCAGATGGTCGTTCCAGTGATACGATTAACAAACGTCAGCTGAAGGTTGATGATACACGTAAATATCTTAATTCTGTTTTGGGTATCACGGAGGAAAAATATCGTATTGAAGATAATGGGCGCAGGCATGATACTGATGCAAACAATGGATTTATTGATGCCAAAGCTACACTAATTACGCAAGTTGAAGTGCCTGCTTTTAAAGGTGGAGAGCGTGGGTTGTATGATATAGGTGCTACTTACAGAACGGAGGATGGCACGCAGTATACAGTTCAAAAGGATGGGCGTCTACAGAATCAAATTACACAGAAGGTGATTGATCCCGCGGTTGGAGCCTCAAGAAAATCTAAAGAGACAGAAAAAAAAGCACAAAAAGCAGGGG
>CAZMDB010000025.1:0-4542 GCA_964565095.1 uncultured Methanosarcinales archaeon
CTTGTCAGAACACCTGGGAGAAAACTAGGCGATATCTTTTTATTGGCACCATACGAATATTCTTCTATGGTCTTACAGATGCACACCCGAGTCATCCTTATGGGAATCGCTTTGGCCATTGTCTGGGGGTATTATTTCCACTTGTATGGTTTCGACTTCTCCTTACATGGGATGCAAGGTACCCTGATGGCTATCGGTATAGGAATGTGTGCCGCATTAGTATATGGTATCTATAGGTTGAAATAGCGTAATTAGAAAAGACTTAAATATCCAGACCTTGAGGGATCATATATGAGAAAAAAATGGCTTCTGCATCCGAGACTTCCCGTGCGTTTCGGTGCGCTATTTGCAGTAATGCTGGTGTGTTTTCTTGTGAGCTGGACATTGAGCTATTATTTTCTTCCGGAAGGCATCCTGCAGGCAAAGACCGGCGCAGGTTTCTTCTCGCAGTTGATGGAAAGCGATAATATGTATATCGAGTTTCTCTTTGTGTTCATGTATAACTTGATTGCCTTTGTCTTCATAATCGCTGCAAGCAGAATGTTGAAAGTGAAAGATTATCCTCTTGGATATATCATCCCGGTCTATCTTGGCATAATGTATGGGGCGGTGCTAGGTACAAACTCCTTTGCCACAACGCTTGCGGAGCGCTTGGCACCTTCACTTCTCTTTTTGGCACGATCCGGCATCTATGAGATATCCGCATATACGCTCATGGCAGTGAGCACCCTGAAGATATCTCTCTACAGAGGCATGGGGTTCTTTCCTCCAAGATCCGAAGCGATCACTCCCCGGCCATCATGGAAAGCTATGAACTGGACTGGATTCGTCCTAGCAATACTACTCCTTTTTTTGGCAAATGGCATCGAAATATTCCAACTATTCCTGGTCAGATAGCTACTGAGATTCACCAATGCAGCTTGAGCCGCATCTGTTTTTCTTCGACTCTTTTCTCTTTTGTATGCAGATCAATCTTTGCAGTGCAGGATTTCGTGCACTCATCAACCAGCTTATGCACTTCAACCACAAAGCCTAGCTCCTGCAGTCTCTTTATACAAAATCTTTGACGATTGCTCAACTGTTCATGGCCAAGCTTGCATTCGACAAAGAGGAACTGTCCGTTGCGGAACGCAATGAAATCAGGCATCCCTTTGTGGACTGCAGATAGGTATTCCAACTTAGGACGCACCCCAGGGTGGTGATGATCCATCAGATCGAAAAGCTTGTGATACTTCTTCTCTACATTCGGGAACAGCGCACCATGACGCATCACATGGAAAAGACCACCGCGCCAGACTTCCCATCCCATACGCTGCAGGCGCGCTTTCAAACGACGTTCTGACAGTCCACTACGGGTTTTGTGCTTTCCTATCGGAAAATATCTGTGCACAACAGGGTATTCCGAAAGCGTCTTCTGGCGCAGGGGAAGACACCGCTTTCTGATGTCATCCTTGCTGATGCCGAACGGCTGATAGAGGACAAACAGTGCTCTTATCAGCAGGCGTTCATAGAAGTATTCGTCAGGGTCACCCTGATAGTCCTCAACAAGCACCGGACCTGCCCGGGTGCGGATGTACTGGAGAGTCTGTCCGGGAAGAGGTTCCTGGCCTTTGCTACGAAGCGATTCGACCAGTGTACGCTGCGCGATGTTCTTCTTGTATTCTGTCTTTGTAAGACGGATCGAGAGAGAAAGGATCTTTTCAGAGAATCGCGGCAACAGCGATATCGTCTCACGTATCATCCGGCAGGCTGCGTCCAGATCAATACCATGTTCGGACATATGTCCCATCACTTTGCGCTGAAAATCCTTTACCAGCCTCGGCGTATCACGTCTTCGCATCTCTATCCCACGGACCTTCATGCCACCATGATCGAACTGACCATAGTAGCGTGCAGGCAGGGGACGATGGATGTCATTGACACTGGGCAGAAAGACGATCCAGTCAAATATGCCTTCCAGGGCCATAGGGATGCCAGTATAGGCCTGTAATTCCTTGCAGAAATCTTCTACTTCATCTCTGGTCATACCTGCTTTTTTGAGATATAACGAATCCACAATGCCATGGATGACGGTAAATCCTCGTTGCTCTGCCAGCCGTGCTGCGCGGATGATAATCTCGCGGGCAAAGGCGCCGATAGCCATGTGCGCAGACGGTATCCCCAGCTTGAATTCGCGGAATCGCAGATACCCGTAGCTGGAGACCAGTATCCATTTGAGTCCGGATGCCCGACGCAGATTCCGTGACGTCGGATTGCGCTTGTATTCCATGCGCTTTTCAAGAAATGGTGTCACTGCGCGCGCCACATATCCCTGCCATCGGTGCGAGATACGGACCGGGACTCCCGGTACTGCCCGGAAGGGTCCTTTGAGGTCCAGAAGCGTCTCTGCACTTATGTTGAAATTCTTGATCAGATAGGGGAACATGCTGGAAAAATCGATCTCTGCTACATCTTTATGGAGACCGACTTTCGCATCGAAACGATGTCCCGCACGATCTGCCTTGACCATCTCCAGCATCGAGAGCGGGCGATCGATCGGCTTCTCCTTGTGCGGTATGAGGCACCCATCCCTGTAAAGCTCTTTGACCAACGCCTGCTGGAACACCGCACCGAAACTGCGTGAAGCAGTCTGCTGGAACAATCCTCCGGAAAGCTGGCAGAGTTCGAGGATAGCATCAACATCACAGGTACTTCCCATGGTGCCTTTGGTGTCCAATAGAAGACGTCCGTGCAGACGGATCGGGAAATCCCGATATGCGACCTGTCCATAAGAATAGAATGTCTTGCCACCTCGGTAGAATATCGGCGTGGGATCCCATCGATGGAATGGAAGGCGTATCCCATAGTGCCGGGCGCGTTCCGCCAAGAGGGGTATGAAAATGAAGGCATCATCCATGAGGATGATATCCGGATCAGTCTCATGAAAATGTTGCGCCAGGGTGTGCAGGAGATGAAGTTCGTCTCCATGAATCGGCCTGTCATTGATTGTCAGTCTATCTATTGTCGCTTCACCTCTCGGGTCTCCATGACAGCCTGCCTCTAGATGACATCGTGTGAGATCGACATCGGCTTCATGCTGCCCTTCAATATCTGTAAATGGTGTCAGACCAGCATCCAGCATGTACATGATCGGAAAAGCCATGTCAGCATTGTAGAGCGGAATGCGATGGCGGGTCCTACGTTCAAGGTCATGGATCTGCCTGGTGCTGTTGACCGCAAAGCGGCAGACACGTTTCCGGGTATGCATGTAGGTCTTCTTTTCGATGAGGGCGTAATCGGTAGTAAGATAGGGGATGATATCGGTATCCGCATAGAGTATCGGCGTGTATCTTCTTTCTGTACGGATGTTCTGCTGATTGTGCTTGGTCCAGAGAATGACCCTGCCCTTGAACCAGTAGGCGTCAATCAGCCATCCCTGCATACTGTTCCTCCATGTACTTGATCTTTTTTTCCTGCTCGAGGATGATAGTCAGCAACAGGAATGCCCATACATGCATGCTTGCCGCATTGGAGATGGACCCTATGTGGGCCAGAGGGCGCTTGAGGATGCGTTCTGCGAGTTGACGGTCCGTTCTGTCGAGAGCCTTGGTAAAAGATTGCAGTTCTGAAAGTGTCAGATCGATCACCTGACGCTGGCTCATGACCGTGTGTCCCATCAATCAGCCACCCCGGTGATGACTGTATACTCTTGAGCAAGCTGTTGCATCAATTCCCAGGCATGGTTGATGACATCTTCTGTCTCTTGTGTATTGCCGTAGTCGAAGAGACGATCGAACGGCGTGATGATGATGGTGCGAGTGCCAAGCTGCTGGGCAAACTCGGGAACCTGCTTGAGACTGTCGCGGAAACGATAGATAGCTTCAGCGATGATGACATGGACTGAGGCGAATGTCTCCATCGGGATGAAAGGGAACAATGTATGTGGATCGGCGCAGTTTGCGCAATCGACGATCAATGAGGGGGGTCTGTCGGTTGCTTCCTGCAGAAGTGTGCGGATGATGTCTTTGCGGCTTCCTCGGTGGATTGTGAGTGTCATATCTGGAGAAATGCTTAGGAGAAGTATAAGGGTTGTGTGCGCAGATGGCTTGTGGAGTCTGGGATGATGCCAGAATTTCTGGCTACAATACTCTTATAAATTCCTTGCGGCCCTTTCTGTCATATGCTCCCAAAAAAACTCTATGCTGTGCTCGGCGAGAACAAGGACCTCGGGAATAAACTTCATACTCATTATGTATATTATTCCTGGAAAAAAGAACAGGTCAAAGCAAAGGAGAATATTGCAAGCATACTGGAAGACTACTCGGACAAAAAGCTTCTCGGACTTGCCTATGATGCTACCACCAAAAAACTTTTGCGCGAGTTCATCTCACTCAAAAAAGAGTCTCACTGGGAAAAGGTACTGCAAAAGATCCTCAAAGGTCTGTATGAGTTGCTAACACGAGAGATCGAGAATGCGGCACCGATTCCTCGCGCATCTATCAGAATGAAAATCAATAAGTTGCCTATCTATGATAAGGATGATATCCTCATGATCACTGAGAA
>CAZMDB010000025.1:4642-15574 GCA_964565095.1 uncultured Methanosarcinales archaeon
AAATCAATAAGTTGCCTATCTATGATAAGGATGATATCCTCATGATCACTGAGAACCTCTTCATCTGGGACTATATCAATGTGGAAAAATCATTCCACGGCAAACGTATCGGGACTGATTGCGTGCTTTTTCTCGAGAAATTGGCGAAGGAACTGGGATTTTCACGGTTCAGTGTCGAGTATCCGAACAGAGGATATTGGATCAAGAAACTAAACTACCAAATACCATATCGATACCGTCTCGGTTCAGGAAAGTATCAGTACACGCTGGAAGGGTATAAGGAAGTGTGAGTGTAAAATAATTTATAGAGAGAGGACAATATCTTTGTGAGGAGATACTATGTGCATGAAAGCATCGGTAAAATTAATTGATGAGATGTAACGTGCCAAAACTTAAACGCTACGGGGGCGCTAAAAATTTGAATGCACCTTCAGGATTTTTTCCAAAAGTTTTTAATATCTCAATAAATCCATATCATTATCCAAGCAGAACATTTCAAAGTTGAAGACATTGAAAAAATATTTGAATTGTATGAATCTTGTGTTGGACCAGCTACGACAGAAGATTTATGTCCAGAAAGTGTGCTTGAAGATATTCGGCAACATAGAGTCGGTGATGGATATCGAATTGGTTCTCGTTGGAATGCTTCTAAACTTACATTTAGAGAAGAGCATCCTGATTGGCATGTAGTCCCATCATTCGATCCTAATTTTCATCCAAACAATAGAGATTCTAAAAAACATACTGAAGCGCAAAGGGCTGGGGAATTATTTAAAAAAGAATCATTAGAGTATCTCGCAAGTCTTGAGTAAAGAGGAAATCAAAAAAAACTTCTTTGACTACGCTTCGACCACGCTGCGCTCGCGCCTACGACTCGAAGGAATTACAAAGAATTATGTGTGATTCTTAACAGAAAGCCTCTAAATGTGTTTGATTAATTCTGAAGTAGAAATAGTCTTACCACAGAACATTTCAAAATTTTTCAATCCATTGATTACTGATCTTTTCCCGCCTGCACTTGAGATTGCATCCTTAACAAAGAAAACATCATAATTCCTATAGAAAGCATCAACTCCTGTAAATAAAATACAACATCCAGAATGTATTCCCACAATATATAATTCGTTTACCTTATTTTTTTTAAGATAATTATCTAATTGTGTTCCATAAAATGCAGAATAATTTGTCTTTTCAATTATCTTATCATATTTCTTATCTTTAAGCTCAGGAATTATTTCTGCTCCTTCTGTATTTGCAATACCTTCATTAGGCCATAATTTTGTCATTGATGTTTTCTTTGGGTCAGTAATCCATACTTTTGATTGAATGACTTTGTAATTCTTAGAATTGAATTTATCTATTAGTTTTGAAATGTTCTTAACTATTTCATCCTTTTTGTATAATCCTTTCATTCCTTCTTCTTGCATATCAATAACAAGTAATGCCTTCATAAACACATTAGAATCTATGATTTATATAAATGCATCGGGGCTTTCCCTAAACCCAAAAGCTGTCCCTTCGGTCGGTCGACTTGAATTTATCCCTCGTTCCTACTGGACGAATTTAACAAGTATTATGTCTAATGTTATTTTAAGCCCTCGAAAAAACAGAATATTTATATACTATAGCGAATTATATTTTACTATGACTACTATTCAAATAAGTTCAGAGTTACAACAAGAACTAAATAAAATGAAACTATTTAGTAGAGAAACCTATGAAGAAGTAATTTGGAACATAATTGAAGATACTAAAGAATTATCTGAACAAACTAGAAAAGATATTGCTCTTTCAAGAAAAGAAATTTCTGAAGGTAAATTTGTAACATTATCAGATCTAAAGAAAAAATATAATCTTCAATAGGTTTCTTAAATGCAATCAAAAATACGAAAATTTTTGTGCACAAAAAATCATGAGGTGATTTTTTAGTGTATGAAATAATATTATCAAAAAGAGTTGAAAAGTTTCTTGATAAATTAAATTCTCAAGATAGAGAAAGAATAGTTTTATCATTAGATAAATTAAGAATCAGACCAGAAGCCTATTTAAAAAGATTAGTAGGTGATAAATCTTATAAATTTAGAGTAGGAGATTATAGATTGATTGTTGATCTTGAAAATGATAAATTACTTCTTGTTGTTGATATAGGTCATAGAAAAAATATTTACAAAAAACGGGCTTAAAATAAAACTCTGCGGGTTTCGGCTTCGCCGACCGTTGCACTAACCCTTGGTCGAAACAAGTTCCGACAGGCATAACAAGGACTATATTCAATTGGAAACTCACTCGTAATACTTTACCGGATTCAATAATTTTAGCAAAGTCTTTCCATTCAAGTTTATTAGTATTAGAGAATTCTTTAGAATCATTTAACTAAGCAGAAATAGCTTCAAGATAATCACCTGCAAACCAATGAGCCCATTGGCTGTCACCACCGTATGGCTTGCCTTTATTTTTCTCATAATCTTTTTAAAAATCCCTATCTAACTCTTTCAAAAATTGAATAAAATCTTCTCGACTTTTTACATTTTTTGATTCCATATTAAATGAATATGACTTATAAATATATTAATGTTTCGCGAGTCAACTCTTCAGGATTTTTTCGCTTCCCAAAAACCACTTGCAGGATCCGCTCATTCCTACCGGAAGAATGTAACAAGTATTATCTCTATTTTAAGCCCTCGGAAAACAGAATATTTATATACTATAGCAGTCTATATACTACCTATGGCTACCACCACTATTCAAGTAAGCAAAGATTTGCTAGAAGAATTAAAATCTCGTAAGATGTATGATAAGGAATCTTATGAAGAAGTAATATGGGATGCCTTAGAGGATTCTATGGAATTATCTGAAGAAACTAAAAAAAGAATCAAACTAGCTGAGAAAGACATCAAAGCAGGAAGAATTTATTCTCTTGAAGATGTTAAAAAGGAATTAGGAATATAAAATGCAATCAAAAATAAGATATTTTTGGTGCATAAAAAATCAAAAGGTGATTTTTTAGTGTTTGATCTATTTTTTACCGCCGAATCTAGAAAATTCCTAAAGAAACTAAATAAAAAAGATTCCAAAAGGATTATTTCTACATTAGAAAGATGTAGAATCAGACCACATTCACATGTGAAAAAATTAGTTTCTTCTCCATATTTTAGATTACGTGTAGGAGATTATCGAGTCGTTCTTGATATCAAATCAGGTAAACTTCTAATTATTGTTGTCCAAATAGGGCATAGAAAAAACATTTACAAATCATAAAACTCTACGGAATTTTAGCTGCACTAACCCTTAGTCAATCCGTGAAAAATATACGAATATTATGTCTTTAGGGTCATTGAAAACAAAACTTTAAGTATCTCCATTTTTTATTCCACTTCATGATACGATGTGCTGAAGCAAAGCAGGAAGATATTCCCGGAATCATTGAGGTTATGAAAAATACAGGTTATGCTAGTTTTGCATTTAAAGGGAAAACTGATGCACAAATTCCAGAAGTCATATCAAAATCCAAAAATACGTATCTGATCTGCTTTGAAACAAAGCTTTCTCATCCCCAAAAAATAATTGGCTATTTTATTTTTTCAAGCGTACAAAATCATCTAAAAGATGCAAACGAGCATGCAAAAATCAATAAAGAATACGCATATCACCTGGGTATCGGCATACACTCCAATTATCGTGGGAAAAAACTGGGTAGTCGATTAACCAGATATGCGCTTAAAAAAGCCAAAAAACTTGGTTACAAAGGGATGTATGCAGATGTAGGATCAGATAATCTTGCTTCTTTACGATTACAGGAAAGTATTGGATTTGAAAGAATTGCCGAATATCCTTCTGAAAAGCGAAACCGTGGAATAAAAAATATACTTTTTGTGAAACACTTTTGAACGACCTCTGAAAATATTTGATTTTTATAATATTGCCGTTTACTTTGTAAAAAAATTCAATACTGACTGGTTTATTTTCTTAACTCTGATATATTTTCTTTCTCCCCTTTACATTATGTTTCTCTTTAGGAATTGGGATATTCGCAGTGTAACCTCTAGGTCCAAGTCTATCAAAAAACTCATATGTAATTTTGCTGTATCTCTTAACTATTATTGCAATGCGGGACTGCCTTGCATCATACTGTGCCTTCGGCATTTTTTCATGTAGGAAAAAAGTATAATATAGACTCAACGCACTTGAGAATAAGACTCAGTAAATTTTATTAAGAATTATTCAATATCTACCTTTATGCCAATGCAATTAATTAAGTGGGATATCTATGAGATTAGAACCGAGAACACTCCTATAAATGGAGTTATGCTTCGTGGAAGAATCAGGAAATTATGCTTAGAGTCTAATAGAAACATTCTTGCAGAGAATACTCAAGACATTGAAAGATCTGTTAGATTTGCAATCCCTGCTGGAGAGAATGCTTCTGCTATCATAGATTATCTACACAAAATAATTTCTGATGCTTCAATCGAATTAGTCAAAAAAAATATCCCCAATCCAGTTCTTTCAAAATTAAAAGTAAATATTGAAGACAGATATACACTTTAACGCCTTCTTCTAGAGCTCTTTATAACCTTCATGTGTGTATTGGTATTTCCCTGAATCAATCCCATTCAATACCAAATCTGCTGAATCCTATCTTTTTTGCTAATCACTCATGCTATCCCTCCTGCCAAGGAATAACTTTATAAATGGTGTCGGGTTCCGCAGGCCTATCCAAGCAGTAGAACGCTGAGGATACAATAAGGTGAATATCCTATGGCAATAAAATGTGTAGTTGGAGACCCCAAGACGGGCAAATCCAAACAATTCGAACTGGAAGACACTGATACACTGATGGGCAAGCAGATCGGAGACAAGATCACTCTCTCCCTTCCTGAACTGTCCGGATATGAGTTCATCATCACTGGAGGCTCTGATTCTGCAGGTTTCCCGATGCGCTTCGATGTGGATGCACCAAAGCGGCGCATCCTGGCAGTAAAGGGCATCGGCCTGAAGAACAAGGAACACGGCAAGCGTGTTCGCAAGACTGTTGCTGGCCGCATGATTACCCAGCGGACCGCGCAACTCAATCTCAAAGTCGCTAAATACGGCAGCCAGGGGCTTTTCGAAGAGCCGAAGGTTGAAGAAGAATCTCCTGCTGAGGAGAAGAAGGAGGAATAAAAATGTCAATCATCGGATTCAATTTTACAAAAATGCATGTCGAGCGCACAGGAGGCGCACAGGGCAAGATCAATATTTCCAACAACGTGGGCATCCGCGATGTCAAGGAGGCAAGGATCAATCTGGGAGGCAGTGACACTGCAGGAATCAGCTTCGAATTTGCTTTCAAAGTTACCTATGAACCAGGTATCGGATCCATCGAGTTCGAAGGAGATGTTGTAGCTATGGAAGAGAAGAGCAAAGTGGAAGATATCCTTGCGTCCTGGAAGGACAAAAAGGTGGTTCCTCAGGAGATGCTCAAACAGGTACTCGACACGGTCCTGAATCGCTGCAATGTGCAGGCTGTGGTCATGAGCAGGGACATCAATCTGCCGATCCCCATTCCTATGCCGAAAGTCAACGTGAAAAAGAACTCCGCCGAGAGTACGCCTCAGACCAAAGAGGCAAAGAAAGAATAGACAGGTGAATTATCATGCCAATCGAACAGACCAAGAGCAACCGGAAACCTTCCGGAGGACGCTTGAAGAATTATCGTAAGTCGCGCCAGTATGCCTTAGGCAGCCGTGCGACTATGACACAAGTAGAGGAGGATCAGCGTGCAAAGGTCCGCACTATGGGAGGGGGCCAGAAAGTACGCACTGCTGCGACAACTTCTATCTCTGTCACTGACCCGAAGACAGGTAAGACCAAGCTGGAGACTATCGAAAATGTTACCGAAAATCCGGCAAATCGGAACTTTATCCGACGAAACATCCTGACAAAAGGAGCTATCGTCCAGACCAAGTCCGGCAAAGTGCGTGTTACCAGCCGTCCAGGCCAGAATGGGACTGTATCCGGGGTCAAAGTCGAATAGAGCCGGCCTCTTTTTTCATTCATTTTATATTCTTCTTCTTTTTGCCATATCTGATGGACTTCAATCGTCTCATCCCGGAACTTGCAGTAAGGGATATTGAGAAGAGCCTGCACTTCTACACACTTCTTGGATTTTCTGTAGAATATCAACGAGATGAGTTCGTAATGATCAGCCTGCAAGGCAGTCAGATCATGCTTGAACATCTCCATGACAATTGGATCACCGGACCTATGGACCCCCCTTTCGGCCGAGGAGTCAACCTCCAGATGGAGGTGGAATCCATCAGGCCTCTTCTTGATGTGCTCAGAAAAAAGAATTATCCGCTGTTCCGGGAGCCGGCTACGAACTGGTACCAGGCCGGCAGCATGGTTCTGGGCAACAGGGAATTCCTGGTGCAGGACCCTGATGGCTATCTATTGCGTTTTTTCGAGGATGCGGGGGAAAAACGAACATGAACCTCTGATGCCCGTGATGCACAGGCACGTTTCTGTCTCCTCACAACCTTTATAAACCTGCCAGAGTTTCACAGATTTCTATGCTCCAAGAACACTTCGCAACTCAATTTCAGGACGAGACTACACCACGATTTACCACCATCATCGGTCAGAGAAAAGCTAAAGATGATATCCGAAGTGCACTTGCCAGCGGCCGTCATATCATTCTTGTAGGCCAACCTGGTATCGGCAAGACCACTATCGCAAAGAGCGTGGCGGAACTGCTTCCGGATATTGCTGTTGCTGACTGCTCATTCCACTGCGATCCCGATGTGCCGGCATGCCCGGAATGCATCCGGAAGGAAAAACAGGGCGCACAGCGAGATACTAAGATCCTTTCGGGTATCGAGCGCTTTGTGCGAGTGCAAGGATCTCCGGATCTGACTGCAGAGGATCTGCTGGGAGACATTGACCCGGTCAAGGCACTTGAGTACGGACCGCTCTCTCTTGAAGCTTTCACTCCTGGCAAGATTTTCCAGGCCAACAAGGGCATCCTGTTCTTCGATGAGATCAACCGCGCCCCGGCAAAGCTGCAGAACGCTTTGCTCCAGGTGCTTGAAGAAGGATACGCCACAATCGGCAGCTACCGCGTGGATTTCCCTACTAATTTCATTCTTATCGGTACCATGAACCCCCAAGACTCATCCACAGAAGACCTCTCTCCGGTCTTTCTTGACCGATTTGATCTGGTGTACATGCATCATCCATCTACTATCGATGAAGAAGCACGTATTCTCAGCCAGAGACCACTTCATTTCGAGGTGACAGTCGATGAGAAGATAAGAATATTTATCGCCTCATTCATCCAGCGTGTCAGAGGCAATGAGAATGTAGTGCGTGCTCCGAGCGTCCGTGCAAGTATCGGGCTCTATGAACGCGCACAAGCCAATGCGCATCTACGTAAAGCGGCTGCTGTCGGTTACCGCGATGTCTTTTCTGCTGTGATGTCAGTCTTGCCGCATAGGCTTGAACTCAAGCCGTCAGTAAAGTACCTGCAAAGCCCGTCTGGCTTTGTCAAGGACCAGCTTCAGCATTTTGCCAAACAGCAGAACCTGTCAGACGAACTCGACGAGAGTGATGTCCCCTGACAGCGCAGAACAATATGAATCTTCATTGAGCGATTTCTCTGAACCTGAGAAGCTCGATGGAAAGATGGAGGGTGCGCCTGATGATGAATTCGAGAAACTGGCGCACTCCTTACTTGAGGATGATGGAGAGCATAAGGAAGATGGGGATCTTATCAACGAAGCCTTCAACCAGGGGATGGGGAACTTTGTTCCTGATATGATGTTCTCCAATATTACCAAGAATTTCAGGACTGCCAAACAGATGTATGGTGAGAGATTGCTTCGCAAGGTCACGGGATATGAGGCCGATTATATCGAACGCAACATCAATATCCCCGAATTCGTGCGTGAATTGAAAGGGAAGGTCTACGAGAGCATCGAGCGTCTCCAGAAGAAAGGGTATGTCTCAAAGAGCGGGAACTTGCTGGAGAAGGGGATGAAGCTTGCCTCGCTTGTCATGTATATGCAAGAGCTCGATCACCTGCTTCCTAAGGGCATGTTTGGTGAACATGAGCACCGTGAACATTCCAGTTACGGAACTGCCGATGAAGTCCGTGCCTATAAGAACGAAGATAGATTCCGCGATCTTGCGCTGAAAAGAAGCATCAAGATGGCTCTGCGTCGCAATCACCGCTCCCTTTCGAAAGACGATCTGCGTGTGTTCGAACAGGAGAGCAAGGGCGAGATTACTGTGATCTACGCTGTCGATGCCTCTGGTTCCATGCGTGGTGAGAAGATTGACATGGCAAAGAAAGCTGGCGTGGCTCTGGCCTTCAAGGCATCTGAGGACCATAACAGGACAGGGCTTCTTGTCTTCAGCTCAAAGGTCGACTCCATGGTCGAGCCTACCCGAGATTTCTGGAGCATCCTTGAAGGGTTGACGACTATTACCGCATTCGATGAGACTAATGTGGCTTCGACTATCAGAGAATCGATCCGCCTATTCCACGATACCCGGGGTACCAAGCATCTTATCTTTCTGACTGATGCTGCACCGACGTCAGGAGAAACTCCGAAAAAGGACGCGCTTGCTGCAGCAGCAGAAGCTGCTGCTGCGGGCATCACCATCTCGGTCATCGGTATCCAGATTGACGCCCGATCCCAGCAATTCGCAGAAAACCTTGCAGAGCACGGGGATGGCAATTTCTACCTGATCAATGATCTTGACCAGCTGGACAGAGTTGTGCTGGAAGATTATCAGAGAACAAAAAGATAGATCAACCGAAGAGAGCTTTCCACAAGGTCTTTGTCTGGAGCAGGAGTCTGGGCTCCCGCACCATGGTCTGGACGGTGCGATTGATGGCCACTTCCTGAGGTTCGACCGGAACCATCGAATGCACTTCTATCTCAGGAGTGAACCGATCATAGATTCCCGTGACTGCATACTGTTGTCCCGCATCTGATGCGCGCACCATCCGGCGATCCGTATCGGTCAATCCTACCAAGCTAATATTACGCCCTTCGTCATCCCACAGTATCTCACGGTAGACTCCCAGGTTCTCGTTGCCGATGTGCACATACTCCGGATAGCCGACAAGCGTGATCCGCTTCCTATGATACGTTGGGTCTGCCATGTAAGTGGCAAACGAAGATGGCGGGTAGCCTGCCGCTTCCTTCTCTGTGACGGTCAATGTCTGTGGCACTTCTATCTCTATCACCTTCTCGGTGGTGATGGGTATCTGGAAAATCGTCCAGAACAAAGCAACTATCAGGAAAATGGTGACAGCATATCCGATTGCTTTTACTGGAATCTTATGCTGATGATGGATGAAAGGCATCCGCAATGCGCGACGACGTACTGTGGTGACCACTTCGGCGATCTCTTCACTCTGAGTCTTGTCATAGAGCGTCCCATCCCATAACGACATCAGGCGCTCGATACTTTTGTATCTTTGCCGAGGGGATTGCATGAACCACTCGTAGGAACACTTCGCAATGACTGCGCGCACCCGTGCCCGCACCGAATCATAACTGTCGGAAGATCCCAGGATATCTATGTGTATGTCGAAAATATCTTTTCCGACTGCCTGCGTGGAGAGCTGTACGCGGTTGGCCAGATGTATACGTTCCCGCGTCTCATCCAATACTTCCTTGTTCTGGTGACTCATTTGCACTCCCTGCTCTTGCGCATCCCTTATGAACCGATCAATCAGGAAGAGGATCGCAGAATGATCCTCGCGGTTTTTCTTGAGCACATTGATGAAAAGATGGAAGACAGCTTCAACCAGCTTCTTTCTATCTGCAATCTGCGCTCCGTCAATCTCCTGCCTTCTTTCAAATAGGTAATGATAATTCTCATCCTCCACAATATCCTCGGGGGTGGCCGCATGCCCGGCAATCTCCATGAGTGTCTCATGCACAAGATCGGTAATACTTCTGCTCTGGCGGAATAGCTTGTATCTTTCCAAATATCCTTCATAGAAACTCTCTATTTTCCTGCAGAAATCTTCAAAGATGTGATCAATGGCCTCCTTTGCTTTATAATCGAACCACGCCTGCACCGAGACATCAAAGATGCCATCGACCTCTCTTCTTATCGTGCCGGATGACGACAGACGTCGTTTGATCCCGTCGAGATGGGCAAAGAGCTCAAGAGCGAATTCTTCGTCATCCTCCGACATGTAGGAACGAGCATAGGTGACTACATGCGTGTCCCATTCGATACGCACAATCTCTTCCCGCTCTGCTCCAGTCACTATGTCCAGAAGATCATCGAGATACCCCAGGATGAGCCGGACCATCTCTGGCTTGGATGTCGCAGAAGTCCCCCTCTTTTTTGGCATGAGTCTTTCCTTGTGCATAACCACTTTTAAATCTTTTTGGAAATGGGACTTTGAGTAAACAGCCAACGCATTGAAAAGACTATACATTCTTACACAAACGCCTGGGAATAAAGAAAAAGACAAGGAAAAAAATGATTGCCTACCAGGCAATCTTTACTGCTTTGAAGAAGAATACTGCTTCCAGGATGGATGCCACTACTGCCAGCAGGACTCCCAATCCGACAAACAGCACTGACAAGAACAGTCCTCCCTGGATGATGTAGATGACACCCAAGGCAGTGACCAGTCCTCCTGCTTTCTTCCTAAGCTTCAGAAATACGATACCGAAGATGACCAGCAATAGTCCGGATATCAACAGCAACAGCATATCAGCAACTGCCCACGCTCCTTTGCCGGGACTCACGAGCAGGAACACAATGCCGACTACCTCGAGCAGAATCATCCAGATTGCCATAGAACGCAGCGATGCATAGGAGGCCAGCCGAGCCACTTCCAGGTATCCACGCAGAACTAGGATGCTGGTCACCGATAGCGCAAGCCCGAGAACTATGGCAACTACTGCCGCCCAGCCG
>CAZMDB010000026.1:0-8071 GCA_964565095.1 uncultured Methanosarcinales archaeon
AAGCACATGAAGGAAGCCTACGCGCAGAAATATGAGCAGCTTGAGAAGATGTGGGAAGAACGCATGCAGTCTTTCGAGAAGATTGTGGCGCAACGGAACAAGGAATTTGATGAGAAGGAACAGGGCTTGCGCGAGCGTGAGCGGAAATTGTCGGATGCACTGGATGATCTTGAGAGGAAAGGTGGTGATCTGGCAGAAGAAGCCGATTATGTTGAGCAGAGAAAGAGAGCGATCGAGGAGTATGAGCAGAAAGTGAACGAGAAGTTCCGCCAGGTGGATGTATACTCTGAGCATCTGGCTTCCAATAAGGAGTCCTTGGAGCGTGCGATAGAGGATCTGACTGCGCGCTTCGACCGGGAGATGCGCGAGAAGACCCATGAGTTCGACATGGAGCGTCAGAGGCTTCTTGATCAGGAAAAGCGTCTGAGAGAACATATCGCACAGTTGGAGAAGAATGAGCATCAGTTGTCGCAGAAACGTTCTTCGTTGGATCAGTATCAGAAATCCCTGGAGCAGAAGGAACAGCAGTTGGAACAGAGGCATACCACGGTGGACAGGACGCAGATGATGATCGATTCGCGTCTTGAGGAGTTGCATAAGATAGAAGATGAACTGAATCAGAAGATCGAGAAGGTTGCGCTTGAGGCTGAGGCACCTCCCGCGATATCATTGCGCACAACGGCCGCCCCGAAGAAGGCACAGCGGATTCCCGCATCAGAAGGAAGGAAGAGGATGCAGCGGGGTCCGGATCAATTCGATGAGGATGTTCCTCAGCCTGTTCAGGGAACTGATGCACGCAAGAGGATACATATTCTCGCGGATCTGGCAGATGATGTCATCGATGTGGATCTGAAGCGTGCTCAGAAGATCTATGAGATTATCCGTCGACTGTACCGGCAATTGCCTGCGGAAGAGAAGGTAGATGTGAAGGCTTCTATGCTGGGCCTGCATCGTAAGCTGAGCCGTCGTCTCAGACGCGATGCTCCTGTGGAGGTGGAAGCATGAGTCAATCTTCTGTATCTATAGAGAAGCGCCTTGAGCACGACATACTATCGCAGAAGACCGACATGTACGCCAAAAGGTACGAGGAATTGAAGCGATCCATAGAAGACATGGAGGAACGGCGACGGGATCTGAAACGGGATACAGAGCATTCTCTTAAGCGTCTGAACGTGGTGGATCATGATATCGAAGAGAAGAAGAAGTATCTTTCCGAGTTGTCCCGCAAGTATCATAGGCAGCAAGAGGATTTGAGGAGCCTTTCTGATGAGCATCAGATGCTCAAGCAGCATCATGCAGAGTATGAGAGGCAATTAAAGGCGCGGGAACAAAAGGTGCTACGCAAGGAACGGGATCTTGAACGTGCGTCATCCCGTGTGGATTCTGAAGAGGAAGGATATCTGCAGCACAAGCAGCATCTGCGCATCCAGCAGGAAAGCCTGGAGAAGCGTGAAAAGATCTTGCGAAGCACAGAGCGTGAATTGAATGAGCGCCGTCGCGAGATAGAGCAGAAGTTTTCCGCGCTGGTGCGTCATCAGAAGAATCTGGTGAAGTATAGGGCTCATCTGGAGTCTGAGGCAAAGAAGCTGGACGATCAGAAGAAAGAGTATGAGCATAAGCTGGCGGATCTGCAGAGGCGTCATCAGCATTTCGTTACGCATTTTGCACATGCCAAGAAATCACGAAAAGATATGTTCGACACCTATAACCGTCTCAAAGAACTTGATCGTGATCTGATATCCCGTGCAGAGAAGGTGCGGGGCAAGGAGACTGAGATAAAGTCGCGACAGGCTCGCGTGGAACAGAAAGAACGTGCTGTGGAAAAGCGGGAGAAGGACCTACGCAAGCAGGAGAAGGTATTCAAGCACAAGTCATTCAACGTGGAAAAAGCACGTGCAGAAGCACAGGGATTGCGTGAAGAGATAAAGATTCTGGATAGGCAACGCCATGAGGGCGATCAGGCGCTCAAAGATATCCTGAAGAGCATAGAGAAAGAGCAGGATGTTCTGGAAAAGATTCTTGTTGAGAAACACAAGGAAGAGATGGCTCTTGCTAAGGCAAAGCATGATCAGGATATGCTTGCCAAGCATAATCAGATACTCAAGAATGAATTGGAGAAAGAGCGTGGCAGGCTGGAGAAGCTGGAAGAGGAGTTGCTGAAAAAAGAGATGCAGCTGCGTGATGATTCGGAAAAGATTTTCGAGCAGCGGTTCCGGTTCCAGGAAGAGAAGCTCCGTCTGAAGAATCAGGCACAGAATCTTGAAGCAAAAGAGAAGATACTCAACGAGAAGAGTGAGGAATTGCGTAAGCAGGACATTGAACTGAAGAATGAAAAAGTGCGACATGCAAAGATGAGCCAGGATCTCAAGGAGATTGAAGAACGGGAGCGCAAGATGAACCTGAAGCTTCTGGATTTCGAGAAACGTGAAGAAGCGCTCCAGAAGATGCGGAATGAGATTGATGAGCGTCGCAAGAAAGTTCTGCAGATGGAGAATGAAAGCGATGTCATCCAGCTCAAGGGAGAGATAGCCCAGTTACGGGTGCGTTTTGAAAAGGCAGAGGAAGAGCTAAAAGAGAAGGAAAAAGCGCATGCATCATTGCAGGAGGATCATTCAGATGCTCATCAGACTATCGAAGAGCTCAAGAAGAATGAAGAAGGGCTGAAGCAGGCAGTCGACGCTCTGCAGAAGGAGCTTGATCAAGAGAAGCAGCAGAATGATGAGCTGGAAAAGACTGTCAAGGTGATCGAGTCCCAAAAGATCGACAAGGATGAGGATGTACGTAGGGTTCTGGAAGAGACGGATGATTTGTTGCAGCACCTTCCGGATGAGATCATGACGAAGTTTGTGAAGTCTGAGAAATTCAAAATTTTTGAGAAAGTGTTCGCCAAGTATGATATCGGTTGATGGTGTTTCCAGTATTGATGTCTGGCGCGGACGGTTGACGTTATATGGGATTTATGGATAAGGCCCGAGAGACTGCTGCGGGCGGGAAGAAGACCGATAAGGGCAAAGACAGTCAGAAAAAGAAGGTGAAGGAGCCATCCGTCTCTGCAAAGCGGACGGTGCGTTCCCAGTCTTCAGCATCGCCCTCCCCAGCCCAACCTTCTGTTGCAGAAGAGCAGGAAAAGAAGGTGGCAGCGGATCCTCAGCTCACGCAGGCAGCGGCAGCGGATCCCGCTGTGCAGCAGGCGATAGAGCAACCTTCTGCAGATTCTGCGAGTATCCCTTTTGCCAAGAAGAAAGAGAAGACTCCAGAGGAGAAAGCGGAAGAAGAGCGGATGCGCCAGGAGCAGGAGCGGGTGCGCTCAGAACTTGGTAAATTGACTCAGGGGCAGGACATCACCTTGCGGATAGATACCGTGGTGGATACCCTGAAGAAAGCACCTAATCAGGCCATGACTATCAAGCAGATCTCTAAAGCGGCTCAACTGCCGGCAAATGTTGTAGAATACTATTGCCGGATCCTTGCGAAGCAGAAAATAGTCTCACTCAAATATCCTTTGAATCCTCTCAGTAGTCCGCGCATCACGTATCTTGACCCTGATAGAGAGAAGGAGCATGCTCTAGATATCGATGGGGATAAGAAGTTGATCGAGCACTACACCGTCACGGCTGATAATGTTACAGCTGATATCAATGTCTGGAGCGTTCCTTTCGAGAATACGGCGGTCTATGAAGTGGTGCACCATCATCTTTCGCAGGCATCTGAAGCGCTTCTTGCTGATCTCGTCATGAAGCTTGCAGACTATCTCGAGGTTGATGCTGAGGATTCGGAACAGGATTATGTGGATAAGAAAAAGAAGTATATGAAGGCTGCCAAACAGGTGGTGCGGGATAATGTCGATAATATTGAGGAGGGGATGGTCTCGATCCTTGCGGGTGAATTATTCCACAGGACATTCGGTCTGGGCGATCTGGAGGTCATCATGGCAGATAACTGGCTTGAAGAGATCGCGGTGAATGGTCCGGATGAGCCATTGTCCCTGTATCATAAGCGGTATGGCTGGTTGAAGACTACTAAGTTCTTTAGCAAGGAATCAGAAATATATAATCTTGCATCGCTTATCGGCCGTAAGGTCGGAAAACAGATCAATGCACTCAATCCCATCATGGACGCGCATCTGGAGACAGGTGATCGTGTAGCCGCTACGTTATTTCCTGTGTCCACCAGCGGAGATACGCTCACTATCCGTCGGTTCTCGCGGAATCCTTGGACAGTTGTCCATATGGTGGATCCTAAGAACCATACGATGTCCACTGACCTGATGTCCTTCTTGTGGATGGCGGTCCAGTATGAGTTGAATATCCTTGTGGTGGGGGGAACTGCGTCAGGTAAGACGTCTGCGCTCAATACACTTGGTTCTCTGATCCCTCCTTCAAACAGAATAATCACTATAGAGGATACACGGGAAATATCTCTGCCTCATGCTCTGCATTGGAATTGGGTCCCTCTTGCATCCAAGAGTGCGAATACAGAAGGGCAAGGGGAAGTGACGATGCTTGATCTGATGGTGGCGTCATTGCGTATGCGACCTGATCGTATCATTGTAGGTGAGATCCGTCGGAAGGCTCAGGCAGAGTCGCTTTTTGAGGCGATGCATACAGGACACTCTGTTGCTGCTACAATGCACGCAGATACTGCTGAACAAGTGAAACGCCGCTTGACGCAACCGCCTATCGATATACCTGAGAACGAATTGCAGGCTTTGCAGCTTGTGACTGTCCAGTACAGGGACCGTCGCCGAGGGATCAGGCGTACCTTGGAGGTTGCAGAGCTTCTGCCGGGAGCTGCCGATGAGAAGATCAACTTGAACTATCTGTTCCGCTGGCGTCCAAGGAGGGATAAGTTCGTACAGGATGAACCCAGTGTGCGTGTCATTGAGGATATGAATCTGCATACAGGTATGACTCAGCGGGAAGTAGAGGAAGACCTGCAGCAGAAAAGTGACATCCTGAATTGGATGGTCAATAACAAGATAACTGATGTGGACAAGGTCGGTCAGATTATGCGTATCTACTACAAGTATCCTAAGTTGCTGCTCGATACGATAGCTGACAAGAGCGGATCCAGTGCTGTCCTCGGAAATGTGGATCTGCAGGAGAATGCGTGATCATGGCAAAGAAGAAATCGAGAAAGGCAACCCCCAACAAGCTTGAGCAGAACACTCACGTGTTCCTCGGAGTGCTCCCTTATCCCTTTGTACGTCCCTTCTTCAGGCGGTTTCGCGGCATCAACAGTATGATACTGCGTTTCATGCCTTCTATCCGGGAGGCTATAAGAAAGTCGGATGTTGATCTGTTGCCTGAGGATTACATCACTTCAGGAAGTTTGTCATATCTGTTGTTGGCGACACTTTTTTCTGCATTCATCATATGGATCGCGCTTGTCAGCAAGCGCCCACAGGTCACTGCCATCCGGATGGGTCTGGGAGCGGGTCTGGGAATCTATTTCCTCTTGATGCTCGTCCTTCTGCGTATGCCAGCCATACAGGCACGGACAAAAGCGGAGGAATGCGATAAGTATCTTCTGTATGCGCTCAAGGATGTGGTGCTGCAGATCAGTTCAGGACGTACTCTGTATGAGACTATACGTGATATCGGGAACGCTGGCTATAGCAGCGTATCAGAAGAGTTTGCGCGTACAGCCCGAAAGATAGAGAGTGGTGTCCCGTTGCGTGAAGCGCTTGAAGGGATGGCGAACAGCACTGATTCGGCGTATCTGCGTAAGGCATCCCTGCAGATGATCAATAGTCTGCGAGCAGGTGCTGATCTACGTAGTACGCTAGATTCCATCATTCTCGAGCTGAATGAGGCTCAGAAGTCAAAGATAATGAATTACGCCAGAGAATTGAATCTCTGGTCTCTGGTCTATATGATGTTTGCTGTGGCCATCCCGACTATCGGATCGACAATGATGGTCATCCTTTCCACATTTGCCGGCTTCGGGGTCTCGCGGCAGCTGTTCCTGATGTTTATCGGCATCTGTTTTGTCATACAGTTCACTTTGATGAATTTTGTCAAGGCCCGCAGGCCGGTGGTGCAGTTCTGATGGGCGGATTCATGCGCTGGAGCCGTACATTGGTCAATATCCTTCCTACATCGATGCGGCAGCGTTATGAGCAGCAGGGCAACTGGGCAGGCAGATCAGAATCGTGGCAGAAGATGGTAGGTTTTTTCGGCACCATCGGGCTGGTGGTGTTTTTGCTGTCTGCTGCAGTCCTTCTGTTATTCAGGGATCGTGTGCCTCCAATCTATCGTGCAGCGATTATGGGAGGTGCGTTCCTGTCGGTGTTCATCTTATTCTTCTTTGCGTACCTGATCCTTTACTTCATCGCAGACAGACGGACGACCAAAGCGAATGACGTGCTGCCTGATGTGCTCAAGATGATGTCTGCTAACTTGCGGGCCGGTATGACTCCATATCAGGCGATGAGAGCGGCGGCGACAAAAGAGTTCGATCCCCTCGGCCAGGAATTCCTTGCTGCGACGAATAAATCCATAGGCAATGTCTCGTTCGAGGACATGGTCATGGAGATTCCCGCGCATTTCAATTCTGCGGCGTTGAGTCGTTCGCTCAAGCTATTCACCTCTTCATTGCGCTCCGGAGGCAGGATTGCAGACCTGTTGGATGAGCTTGCTCTGGATATTTCGGAACGGAAGAGCCTTAAGAATGAGATGGTGACAAACACCAAGACAAATGGGATGTTCATCATGTTCACGATTATTGTGGGTACTCCTTTGCTGCTTGCCATCTCGATCTATTTTGTTGATGTCGTGTCAGGCCTGCAGGCAGTCAGCGGTGGTGGTGGAGGAGTTGCAGGGTTCGGCCTGGGAGGCCTGGGGGGAGAAATTGTTATCAGTTCTTCCTTCCTGACAGCCGTGGCTTACGGAATCCTGTTCCTTACAGGATTGTTCGCATGCATGTTCATGGGAGCCATGATCGACGGTGATCCGAAGAAGGGGATGAAGATGTCTCCTATCGTTGTGGGTGCTTCGTTCCTCGTGTTCTTTATCTCGCGCTATGCGATCTCGTACTTCCTGGGGAGCGGGTTCATGTGATATGGCAGTACTGGCGCAGGAAAGCTCAGGTGACCACTGAATTCACTACTCTGGTAGCGCTGCTTCTTGTCATTGCCATGTCAGTTATCACAGTGGTGGCATCCTCGCCCCAGCAGATGTTCAAGACGCAGGCGCGTGCAGACAATCTGTTATGGTACAATGCACCGGTGGGGATACGGCAACTCACGTTCAACGGGAGTCACGCACATTTATATCTGATGAATAATGGGAGGATCAAGATGGAAGTGCAGGAAATCTGGCTTGACGGTCAGCGCTTTGATGTGGCTGATATGTTGATACAGCCTGGACAGATCAACGCATTCACGGTTGCTGTGGAAGAAGTGGATCCGGAAGTCTCAGTCATCATAGCCGTGAATAGTTCGTATCTTGAGGTTAATCAGAGTCTTCGGGATGTCCCTTATCATGTACAGTATATATGAGAAGAATCTACTATCGTACTCCTTGTTGTGATGTTGGTTGTCGAAAGTGTTCTCAGGATACATTTGTATAGCTATTGAGCGGAATTCAGTCGGTTTTACTCGAAAAATTTATAAAGCTCTCACTACAGAAAATTCCTGAGTAGTCGTTTCGTAAGGCAAAAGAGGCTGAGGTTCATGAAGCATTATATCACAAGAAAGGCACAGACAGCAACTGAATATCTGATCATTCTTGCTGTTGTCATCATCATCGCATTGATTGTCGTGGGTGTCATGGGTGGCATCCCTGGAATCGGTGGTAGTTCGTCAGGACATGCAAAGTCTGCGTACTGGAGTACGGCAAAGGTCGGGATCGATACCGCATCGCTTGTTGCTGGGAGTAACGACACGTTGATCCTTCGCAATAACATGCCGAATTCGATCAAGATTAAAGGTCTCCTGTTCGGTGAGACGACGACTGATCGTGATAATGGTCCCAATTACTTGACTGATGATGCCTATTATGGTCGGTCGGAAAGCGGCATAACGCTTGCATCAGGGCAGACATTGTCCTTAGATGATGCAAATATAAGT
>CAZMDB010000026.1:8171-15343 GCA_964565095.1 uncultured Methanosarcinales archaeon
CTGGTGAGACAGTCAATTTCTATTTGACGATCGAGTATGAAGATCTCGAGACAAGTGCTACCTATAATTTTTCGGGTCTGGATGCTTCGTATGAAGTTACCTGTGCAGCATCATAAAAGAAGGTGAGATTCAATGAATAGAGTACAACGAAAGGCACAGACAGCAACTGAATATCTGATCATTCTTGCTGTTGTCATCATCATCGCATTGATAGTTGTAGGTGTCATGGGTGGCATCCCTGGAATCGGTGGAAGCAGTTCAGGTCATGCAAAGTCTGCGTACTGGAGTACGGCAAAGGTCGGTATAGATACTGCATCGCTTGTTGCAGGTTCGGAGCATGATACTTTGATCCTTCGCAATAACATGCCGAATTCGATCAAGATTACTGGTCTCTGGTTCGGTGAGACGACTACTGATCGTGATAATGGTCCCAATGTACTTACAGACGAGGATTATTATGATAGGTCACCAAACGGCATAACGCTTGCATCAGGGCAGACATTGTCCTTAGATGATGCAAATATAAGTAACTGTACTGCTGGTGAGACAGTCAATTTCTATTTGACGATCGAGTATGAAGATCTCGAGACAAGCGCTACCTATGATTTTTCGGGTCTGGATGCTTCGTATGAAGTCACGTGTGCAGCATCATGATGCTGCGAATTTCCTTTTTTTCTTCTTTGATAGGTATAATTTTATATATGATAAGCTGCAAAGAAGGTAGTGATGAATCAAATGAGAAAAAGCCAGACAGCAACTGAATACTTGGTGATTCTGGCAGTTGTCATTATCATTGCTCTTATTGTTGTTGGAGTTCTTGGCGTGATACCTGGGATCGGTGGAACCTCATCAGGTCAGGCGAAGGCTACTTACTGGAAAACCGCTACGATTGCGATCGATTCCGCTGCGCTTGCTGAGGGAACGAAGAATGATACTATAGTCTTGCGCAATACCTTGGCTCAGGCTATCCAGGTACAGGGTGTGTGGATAGGCACAACTATTGATGCACGTGATGCAAGTGATGATATCATGGGGTCATCTTTCTATAATGTTGCAGATACCACCTTGGCTCCTGGTCAGACGATGCGTCTTTCAGGAGCAAATGTCATAAATTGTACTGCGGGTGAGACAGTCAATTTTTATATAACGGTGCAATATGAGGAGCTGGCAACGAGTGCAGTCTTTAATTTTTCCGGTCGTGACAATCCGTATGAAGTGACTTGTTCGGTGCAATAATAGGAATTTTCTAGTAGTTTTTTGTGATGTTCTTTTTCTAAAAGTATTTAAATCGTCTCTACCCAATTCGACAAGGGGAATGTCTGCTCCGGAAAAAAGAGGAAAGAGTCGTCTTGAGTCCTATATTCGCAGGAAGCGGCGGGATGGTCTGTCGGATGAGGAGATAGCAGCATATCTTATCGCTGCAGGATGGAATCCGGGAGATTTGGAGTCTGTGGGGATCCATGCAGAGGTCCTGGAGTCGTACGACCGCTTGCATGCGATCCGTCGCAAGGCACAGAAACGCAAGTTGGAGATGCTTGAGCATAAGTACAACAATCGGAATCATTTTTATTCTCGCAAATTGCAGGACACAGACTTTATCGCTGATCCTGGGAATGATGGCATCATTGATGATCTGAAGAAACAGAATGAAGAGTTGGCGACTAAGCTTGAAGATCTGCGCAAGGATCTCAAGCATAATCGTACATCGGAGACCGGTTCAGGAGATTCGTTGGAGCGTCAGGAGCTTCTTTCCATGATATCACAGATCATGAACAAACAGCATCTGCATGACATGGAATTGATGACACGCCGCTCGCAGTAAGCCGCACCTGCGCCATCTCCTCCACGATATCACATACCGAGTCGGGAGGACTATCCGGACCCGACGTATGACGAGTATGATGATGTTGGAAAGGAGAAGCCTGTTGTAGTCAAGGAACCCGCCAAGAGGGCTAATCAGCATAAAACTAGCAGCCAGGAACCCTCACCTCAGATCGTCAAAGTCATGCAGGATCCTGATATGCTGAAGGATCTCAAGATATCCACTGAGAACGTGACTGTCCAGAGTGGCAATGGGAATTCATCCTCAGGGGGTGATATGCATGAACAGCTTTCTGCTTTGGAGCAGCGCTTCAGCACTATCATGTCGCAGAAGATGGACCAGTCTTTCCAGAACCCGGTTGTTCCTGAAGCGGTGCAGCTGGTACATGAGCCGGTCGGTGATAGGGCGCAGACAGGAGTACGTGGTCTTGATCCGATCATCTCAGGAGGATTCAAGCGCAAGACCACCACTATGGTGGCGGGAGGTCCTGGTACAGGCAAGAGCACATTGGGAATACAGTTTATTCATAATGGAGTCACGCGGTTTGATGAACATGGCATCTATATCACATTTGAGCAACAGGAAGAGGATATCATTGAGACAGGAAACATGTTCGGGTTCGATCTGCGTTCTTTAGTCGATCAGCGGAAGATGGTTATCCAGGAGTATACCCCGGAACAACTCAATAAGATGATCAAGAGTGGTGGTGGTTCCTTGCGGGACCTTATTGAAAGCATTGGGGCATATCGCATTGTTATCGATTCGATTACGGCATTCATGCTGCTTTTCGAGGGTGAGATAGTGCAGCGGAAAGCTTGTCTGGAATTATTCCATAGTCTGAGCAAATGGGGTTGCACGATTGTAGCTATCGTGGAAGAAGAATATTATAGCGGGAAACACGAGTCATCAGTGTTGGAATATGAAGCTGACGGCGTGATTATCCTGTATAATGAACGACGTGGCGATGTGAGGCTGCGATCATTGGAGATATTCAAGATGCGAGACACCAAGCACGCAGGTCGGGTATTTCCCATGCGAATCACTTCTGAAGGGATTGTAGTTTATCCGGAGCAGTCATTCTGAGGTGCACGAGGGTGAGGAATCAACACGCACAGACTTCTTTGGAGGTAATTGTCATCTTCGCACTCATGCTAGGGGTATTTTTGGCAATCCTTATCTCGAACAACACGGTGCTTTTCACTGTTGATTCTGATCTTGCTCATCAGAAGGCGCGACTGGCCTTGGATGAGATTGCGGATGGTGCCACAGTAGCCTACCGGCAGGGTGCAGGGACGCGAGTGCAGGTGTATGTTGAGATGCCTCAAAGCGTGCATGCCTCCAATGTCTCGAATAACTCAATGACTCTTTCGCTCTATGCCAGGCAAGGCAAGGTGCAGACGATCTATCGCACTCTTGATTTCAACGTGACGGGAACTGTCCCGAATAGCTCTGGTCAATTCAGAGTGACGATAAATGTCAATGAGACATTCGTGAATGTCAGTTATTAGTGTGATCATATGCAGCGACAAAAAATCAGTGTGGTAGGGAATACGGCTCAGATCTCGTTGGAGTTTGTCATCATATTTGCGCTGCTGCTGTTGGTGTTTGTTGTCTTCCTATCCGCGTTCCAGACCCGTCGCGCGCATGTGCGTATCAGCACGAACGTGCTTGCAGGGCGCAATATAGGTGACCGGATCTCTGATGCGATTACCCGGGTCCTTGTTCTTGGCGATGGGGCAACTGAGAAATATTATGTGCCGTCCATGCTGCAGGGTTCAGAAGCATATTCGATTACGATTCATAATACAAGTCATCTGTTGAGGATCAACTGGAGTGCAGGGGATGTGACAGTCCCATTAGTCACAGCCAGATATAATGCGACAACCATACCGGTAGGTGAAACAATAAGGTTCTCTAATGATGCGGGAATGATTGGGGTGAGTATAGTATGAAGCGACGAGGGCAGATACTCTCGGTGGATCTTATAGTGGCGCTTGCGATCTTTGCCTTCTTGCTGATTGGGATCATGGGTATATGGCGATATGCTTTTGAGAAGAATCAGATGCATGAGGATCATGCCGATCTTGAGCAGGTAGCGAAACGAGCATCTGATGTGCTGTTCCTCACCTCAGGCAATCCGCCGTACTGGCATGAGCAAGGTTATGAGAACGTTACCACGGATGTGGTCTGGTCGGCAGGTTTGCGTCAGGATCATTGGTTTGATGCAGACAAGATTTCATTCGTCGCAGGCATGAATGAGACGGTGTTTTCACGTTTCCTGCAGATTCTTGGTGTAATGGGGCCAAGGTATAACCTTTCAATCAGTTATTACCGTGAGCCTGATTTTGCAAATCCTCTGATCCAAGCCGGGTATGCCCCTCGAAATGCTACGCAATCGGTAGTTCACCAGGCAGCAGGAGTTGATGTCAATGGGTCGCTGGTGAAGCTTAAGGTGATAGCATGGCGATGAAAAAGAAAGCCATTTTTGTCACTCTTGATGCCGTGCTTGCTCTATTGGCATTTGCCACATTGTCTGTGATCATCTATTTCATGGTTTCTGACCATATGGAACCAGAGATGATCGGTGTGGATGGGGTTTTTCTGGGACAGACGCTTCTTGCAGCTGATCATGCGGGGGTTCTGATCTCAGGCATAACGGTACCTTCCCAAATCACGGCATTTCTGAATGATACGCTTCCTTCTCATTACTGTGGTGCCATGACCATCTATGAAGGTGGCGGTAGCGTGGTGCAATATGCGAATAAGACCGGTTGTCTAGTCGCTCCTGAAGGATTCAAGATGACTGCAGTGCGTACCTTTCATGATGATCTGGTCCCGTATGTTGCGCAGCTTGAGGTGTGGGACTCATGATGTCCTGGTTGCGACGTTCGAAACGCTCGATGATCTTTACTGTGAGTGTATTCTTCTTGCTTTTGGTGCTTCTGGTGTTCGGGCGTTCGATGATGGGGCGTCAGCAGATGCTGCAGGAATCGGATATAATAGGCTCGGCTGCTCATGCGCTTATGTATGCACAGGATGATATTGCTCAGAACCACTTTCGTGCTGCGGGAGGCAGCCATATCCTATGCCGGCGAAATGGAGGTGAGTCAACTGGAGGTCAGTCAAATGTCAGCCTCACAGGGAACATTGAGATGAGCAATGGGGCGTACCCTGATGCTCTGGTGATGGCGTATAGAGATTTCTATGCAGCACAGGTCTCTCCGAAAAGTCATGTGGATCTTACTTGGATATCGCCACAGTTATCATTTGTGGTGCAACCTTTTGGCAGCATTCTCGATTTCCGAGCCGAAAATTTCACAGTCACCTCGGGAAATCTGCTGGAGTCTGTAGTCGTTGACCTGGGTATGTCAGGGACTGTCGCCGCTGTATCTGGTTCCTCCTCAGGTACTCCTTGTGTAGACATCACGGTCCGGGCGGCCGGTAATAATAGTGATTCAGCGACTATCTGCCAAGCGGCCTCGGGATCTAGCGGTACTATCAGCGTCACGGACGACAGAGGAAGTGTGACTGTAGAGTTTGGTGAGTTCTGGGGTGCAGAGGGGAGGTTGGCGGTGTATGGCAGCGATTTCAATCTCACTAGTCTCGAATTGATGTATCCCAGCACTGATCAGACGATCCGGGTGCAGACATATGATCAGGTCAGGTTATCTGCGGGGGAGACGGAAAGAGATGCGCCTCTCCTGCTCTGTGAATCCTGATTCCTGCAAAAGGTTATAAGGGATAAGGAGTTCTGCGTCCATATGCCGGAAAGTAAAGTGAAAGAGGGCAAAGTGCGTCTGTTGTTGCCTGCCGAGACAGATCCTGCTGATATGGCCACCCGAAGAATGCCGGTGTTCTATAATCCGATAATGAAAGAGAATAGGGATGTTTCGGTCGCTATGTTACGCAGTGCGTTTTCTGGTGGGGATGCTGTACGGATCGGACTCCCTTTGGCAGGATCAGGTATCCGGGCTCTTCGCTTTTCTCTTGAGCTTCCCCAGGAAATGGTCGCCGGAATTTGGGCAAATGACATGAGTGATACGGCGGTCGCAGTCATGAAAGAGCAGGTGGAGCTGAATAGGGCCAAAAAAATCATTGTATCCCAGCAGGAGGCAAATTGCTTCATCCGCGGATCTAAAGGGTTCGACTATATTGATATAGACCCGTTCGGATCTCCCAATCCATTTCTGGATACGGCAGTCCAGCGTCTTTCCCGACGCGGGATGTTGGCAGTGACTGCTACCGACACAGCTCCTCTGAGCGGGACGTATATGAAAGCATGTCGGCGCAAATATGATGCAACACCCCTGCGATGCGCGATGATGCATGAGATTGGACTTCGGATATTGATCCGCAAGGTGCAATTGGTCGGGATGCAGTACGACCGGGCTTTGCTGCCAGTATTGTCATACAGCAAGGATCATTATTTTCGCGTCTATCTGCAGAATGTCAAAGGAAAAAAGGACTGTGATGCGGTGTGGATGCAGCATGGGGTCCTGTCATACTGCCAGAGATGCCAGTGGCATGCAGGGCGTGTGCCGCATGTCTCTTCATGCCCTCATTGTGGAGCAGACGTTGAGCAGGTGGGCCCTATGTGGCTGGGGCGACTATACTATGACGCCCTGATAGATTCTCTGGATGCAGATTGTGCATTGCTAGAAAGCATAAAGGAAGAGATGTCTATCCCGGTCCTAGGTTTTTTTGATATTCCAATGATCCATAAACGATTGCATACTTCGCGCAACGTTCCCTTCGATGAATTGATGGAGGCCATTTCACATAAGGGATATGGAGTGGCTCGTACGCATTTCCTTGCTACTGCATTGAAGACGGATATGCCGCTGGAAGAGCTTGAGAAGATAATAGAAAAAAAGCAGGGATGATCCTATCCCATCGCAAGATCCATATTTGCGACTTCAGCGCTTTGCACGCCTTCAAGTTCACTCATCTTGGCTGCGATCGCATCGAAGTCGGACCCTTCCACCTCGAACATGGCAAGAACCTTGAGCTCCTTAAGCCCGAATGCGATAGGATTGATCTCATGCTGCATCTGTCCCTTCGCGCCAGAATCTTTGGCGATCTGGTATGCTTTTTCCTGTATGGGTTCCAGGTCTACGTCAGGAGATGTCGGCATGATCTTGAATGTGATGATTGCGTTTGCCATTTTCAGTTCGGCCCCTCAAATCCGCATTTCGGGCAGCTGTACTTTGCCACAATAGCGCGTTCGTGACGGGATCGTGCGATCATGGTACCGCATTTCGGGCATGGGAATTCCACGCTACCGTCATCGTTTGCAATATTCGATTTTGTTACTGAATATTTTGCCATAGGACACAGGACTTTGCAGTTG
>CAZMDB010000027.1:0-15304 GCA_964565095.1 uncultured Methanosarcinales archaeon
CATCAAATTCCTTGTTCCGTTGCGCCACAATCTTCTCGAAAGACTGCATGCGTTATTACCACGTCTACTCAAGCAGCTCATATTTCTGAGCGTAGGCTTCCTTCATGTGATTCTTGTCATGATCACGCTTCTCCTGCTTATTCCGGCTATCCTCCAGCATCGACTCGATCTCATTCTCCTTATTACGGATACGTGCGGACTTTTCCCTGATCTCTTCAAGTAGCTAATCCTTGGTCTGTATCCATTCATCCTGAGAACGCAACAACCGCTCAAGCTCATGCTGACGTTCCTCCACCGTATCGTCCAGAGATTGTCGTGTCTGCTGCAATGAATCAATATGCGCAGCCAACTGCTCGCCCTCCTGCTGCAGATTCCTGTTGCGTTCCAGCAGTTCCTCATGTTTCTGCCCCATAGACTCGACCATCTCCATGACACGCCGCTTCTTCTCTTCCACATCATGCTGACGCCCTTGCAACAAAGACTCCTGCATCTTGAGACTATCACGTTGATCACGCAAAGCATCCAGACGTGAGTCAAGTTGGGAGATCACGTCAACAACAGCTGGATCCTCGATAGAATCTATGTTACGTGCAATCGCAGTACTCTTGGCTTCTACTACGCGCTCACGTTCGAGAAAATCCTCTTCCTTGCGGGCCTGTTCCTGTTGCAGCTCGAAAATCCGTTGTTTCTCGCTTTGCAGTCTGCCATATTCCTGCTCACAGACCTTCTCACGTTCAGCTACACGCTGCTCACGGTCCGCCAATTCCTTCTCCAGTTGAGCAAGATCCTCTTCTTCAAGCACGGGGGTGGCCCGCATAGGGAGTTGAGCCGCTGATGGTTGCGGGCGGATAGTTTCCCGGTGGGACAACATATCTCCATCTTGCGGCTGCTGCAAGTGATCCTGCCACATTTCCTTGTCATCATGATGCGCTTGGGTATCCTGTCGGGCTGGCTCTTTTTCTATTGGTGCCACACTCTCAGACATATTTGCAGATGTCCTGTCATTCCTGTCAGAACGAAACTGGCTGCGGGTCGCCTGAAGATCATCCAGGTGTCGCCTGAACGACGTGACGGTATCGCTCCAATCCTTGAACAACTCGGCAGGACGCTTGAACCCTTCGAGCCATTGCTCATCAAGGCCAAGACCGCCACCGATACTTTCCGAGAACTGTGTCTGAACCTCACTCACAGTATCTTCAGGCGGAGATGGGACATCAGAAATCTCGCCGCCTTCCGGCAATCCTGGCAATTCTTCATCCTCGTCCCCCATAGCTTCAGTCACGCACTGCTTGCAATCCATCCGGAACAAGACATCCAGATTATGTGTCGGCGCCTCCTTATAGACTGATCTTTTTTTCCTGCCCGCATTCAGTTTTCTGGAAAAAGAAGAGAAAGACCCGAACGCATCTGGGTAATACTGCTGCACGTAGGAGTATAATTCACGTCGCTTCTGTTTGGTCAACGTCGAAGCAGCAGAGTCTAGCATCTGCAATAGATAGCCGATAATCGCGTCTCGTTCCGCGCTCTTCTTCTCACTCATGCTCATATCCTCTAACGATAAGCGGGCATTCGCATCTCCTTATCAGAAAGACGCTTCTCCCGCGCGAAAACTTCTTGCTCCCGGCTGATAATCCGCTCGGTCTGTTGTTCAAGTATCCGCTTGGCCTTCTCTATGGCGCTCTTATCCCGCAGCAAAGCTTCACGTTCCCCGGTGACCTTGGAGAAAGCATCTTCCAGCTTGGCAGAACGTTTTTCTGCTTCCGCCCACTTGGCAGAGAGTTCTTGTTCAAGTCGCGCGATACGTTCTTCACGGGCCTGCAATTGCTGCATCGACGAACGGGCACGGGCTGACTCCTGCTCCAACGACTCTTCTCGAGCCGACAGTTCCTGCATCTTCTGCTCGAACTCTTCTTGCGCCTTCTGCAACGAGAGCGTGCGTTTCTCCAGGGTACTTGCCATCTCGCATAACTGCTTCTCCTGCGAAGACATGCGTTCGTCAAAAGATTGCATGCGCTCATGATTCTCCCTTTCCTGACGTACAAGCTGTTGCGCCGCATCCTCGTTCTGCGCCATAATCATACCCTGCTCCTCGATCCTCTGTGAAAGCAGATCCCGTTGTTCCTCAAGTTCTTGCTTCATAGACACAATAGTTGCTTCTTCCTGCCGGAGCCGCTCCTGCTTATCCTCTATCTGACCTTCACCTTGCAATATCTTTTTGCGACGCTCTTCCAGATCATTCTTGAGCAGGTCAAGCTTGGCTCTCTCATTTTTCACCTGCTCCACTTCCTCTTCCAGCTGTTTCTTGACCGAATCCACCATATTGGAGATACGCATTAGCTCATTGCGTTCGCGGTCCACTTCCAACTGTTCACTATGACACTTAGACTGCATCTTACGAATATCCTCCTGCAACTGCGCCTTCCTTTTCTCCATATCCTTTACCGCATCCTGCTTGCGATGGACATCCATTATCAGATCCTGCTGCCTGCGCTCCAATTGATCCACCTGACGTGCTGTCTCGCTGCGGATCTTTTCTGTATCGTGGGCTGATTTATCCAGAGCTTTGATGAAATGCTCCAGCTCCTCACGCTTGGAAGCCAGCTCCAATACCTGCACCTCTAGCCTGTTTTTCATTTCCTGAGTATGCTCCTGCTTGAATGCCAGTTCACGCTCAAGTCCCTGCAATCTGATCGAATCCTGCCTGATCCGATCTCTCTCTCCTTTCAACTGGGCCTCCTTTGCTACCAGCGACTCATCGCGCATACTCACATCGATCTCCTGCTGCTCAAGCGCCACCTGATGCTCTTTCAGCCTCGATTCTTCTTTCTCCAGCATAACAGCACGCTGAGAAATTTCTTTGCTCCTCTCCTGTTGTTCCTTCTCACGCTGAATAATGTCTTTTTCACGCTGCCCAAGAATCGTCTCAATCTCTGCAAGATCCGCCGCGCGCGATCTGCTGCTATCGATCGCTTCCTGAGCAGCCTTATGCAGAGCCATTATGTCCTTGCTGCGCTCCTCAAGCATCTGCTGTTGTTTCTGGATATCCTCGCGTTGCTGTTCTATAGTATGGGCAGCTAGCTCGTTGCGCTCCTCATATATCCGTCTCTCGTTTTGCGCATCTGCCAGTTCTTCCGCAAGACACTCGTCCCTGCTACGAAGTTCCTCCTCGTAGGCAGATAGGGTAGTCTCACGCTGAGCCAGATCCGCACTGCGCTTATCCAGCTCTTTGATACGTTTCCCTGCTGCCTTCTCTTCCTGTTTTTGGGCTTCCGTGAATTCTTTCCTGTCTACGCGCAGCTTCTCCATGCGTTCTTTATGTTCACGATCTTCCTGCAACCTTTTCTGGTGCAGCATCTCACGTTCCTTACAGAGCTGCTGATACTTATGATCGATACGTTTCTCATCAAGCCGCAAGCGCGTTTCCCGCTTCTTCAGATCAACAAGCATATCCTGAGCTTCCTTCTTCTTGCGTTCAGCCACCTTGATCTGGTTCAGGACTGTCTCCTGCTCACGTCGAAGGGTAAGCTCCTTCTCTTCGTTCAGGCTCTGCTGAGCCTCCAGCTCCTCGCGGAATGTCTCCAGATGACCGCGCTCATCTGCCAATTTCTTCTCCTGCCTGCGCAACTCCCTCTGGACAGCGCCATGAGATGCATCTTTCCTGTCATACGACTGTGCAAGTTGCCGGGCACGCTTGGCATACTCTTCCTCTAACGAAAGCTGCAATTTTTTCTTATACTCTTCCAGATTCTGCCGTTCTTTCTCTAACTTAATCTCTCTATTCTTGCAGGACTTGAGGGCGCTCTCCTGTCTTTTCTCCAAAGACTCCGCTCGCACCTGGAATTGATGATCCAGCTTCTGCCTCTCCTTCTCCAAGTCTGATGCAAGCTTCAGGGCCTTCTGCTCATATTCGGCTTCAAGATCATCCTTGTACTGCTCACGGAAACGCTCAAGAGCTGCCTGCTGCTTGGCCAGCTGACGCTCCTTCTGCTTGTATGTCTTGATCGCATGTTCGTGCTGCTTGGCCGCATCAGCAGTGCGGGACTCAAGCTCTTTCTCCATGCGCGCACGATCCTTTTCCAGATCCGCCTCAAGCTTCTGCGCCTTCTGCTCATATTCGGCTTCAAGATCATCCTTGTACTGCTCACGGAAACGCTCAAGAGCTGCCTGCTGCTTGGCCAGCTGACGCTCCTTCTGCTTGTATGTCTTGATAGTCTTATCATGCTCTGCAATAATCTTGCGTGTCCGGTTGGAAACCTCCTTCTGCATCCTTGCCCGATAATCTGCCCGTTGGCGCTGAAGATCAGCCAATGCATCGTCAAGATCAGCCTGGCGCGCCCTATACGTCTCCACCAACTCTTGCTCAAGCTGATCGAATCTTTCCTTGAAACGCAGGACTTCCCGCTTCAGAAGCTGAGAATGCTGCTGCATCGCAGCCACCAGATCCTTTTCCTTGCCCGCAAGATACTTCTCGAAATCAGCGTTCTTACGTTGCAGATCCTTCTCCTTCTTCTGGAACGACGACTCCAACTGTTTTTTCTTTTTCGCATACTCCTGCTCGATCTGATTTATCTTCTTCTTCCGCATATCTTCCTTACGGGCATACTCACATTCCAGATCCTTCCTGTATTCGGCCCGCTCCTGATCGAGATTCTGACGGTCCGCCCGGATCTGCTCTTCCAGCTCCTGCAGATCCTTTTCTTTCTGTTGATAATAGGACTGCAATTCATTCTTTTTCTGCAGCAGCATCTGCCGATCATCATCAAGCGCACGCAACCGCGTCTCCAACTGCGCTGCCTTCTTCTCCAATTCTCGCCTGGCAGAATCAAATTCTCCCTGCTGCTTTGAGAAACGCTTCTCCCGATGCGAGAGCATCCGCTGCCGGCTCTGCAACTCCTTCTCAGATTCAGTCAGCTTCTCTTCCAATATCCGGAGAGAATCATTACGCTTCTCGAACTCCTCTAGCTTCACATCCACAAATTGCTCGAACTCACCTACCTGCGCCTCACGTCGGAGGAGATCGCGCTCTTTCTCTGATAATTCCTTGACATACTCCTCCATGTGCGCCTTGAAGGTACGTACCTTTTCCCGTTCCTTATCGAAACGCACCTGCTGCGCAGCCTGTTCCTTCCTTTCATGTTTGAGACGTCGTTCTTCGATCTGCAGTTGCTGACGGACATGATCCAGTTCGTCACGCGCATACGCCAGTGCTTTCTCTCCTTCAGCAACGACTGAGCCGCGCTCATTGAGCGTCTTCTCCAGATCATCCAGATAAAGAGAACGTGCTTTGGTCTTTGCAATCAGGTGCTTGAGCATCTCATTCTGCCGGATATGCTCCTGATCGAGCTGTTCCTCCTTTTCCTGCAGCGAGGACTCCAGAGCGGCAAGCTGCATCTCTTTTCGTCTGAGTCTGGATTGTACATCCTGCACTTTCTTGCGGTCCTCGAGGGTCTCAGACCGCTGCAGATGAAGCTCATCCTTATCCTGCTCAAGCGCATTGAACTCCTCCTTTATGCGCCGCTTCTCTTTGAGAACCTTCCCTTGCTCTTTTCTGATAGAAGCCTGCATATCGACTAGCTCATCAAGCATCTCAGCAAGATTCTCCTCCTCCTGCCGCAACTCGCGCTCCAGTTGCTTCTGCCTGCTGCGTACCTTGGAAGAAACACGCCTCTTAGATGTAGTAACAGCATCCGCGTCCTGCTTGTGGTTTTCCTTCTCCGCGCGCAAAGATGTAGTCATCACCTCAGCATGCGTCTTGCGCATCTGCGCAAGCTCATCCTTGACTGACTCAAACTGCGCTCCTTTTGCCTGCTCTACCAAGGGTTGCTCGGGATCCACGATATGATACTTTTTCTGCAGATTCTCAAGAACATCATCATTTCCCTTTTCGCTTATCGCATCAGTGACATCCAACCGGACAGAACCTGAGCCATCCGCTCCACCCGAAGAAGAAGATCCATTACCTAGTGCCGGATCACCTTTCGAGCCAAAACCGATGCGGGTGCGCAGATCATTGACACCCTGGAGAAAAGCTGCTTGCTTCTCATTTTCTCCTTCCAAGGATATGTGATCAGTAGCATCTGTGACTGCGTCATGAAGAACTATATGAGGTGACGCTAAGGGCTCCGGCTGTGCAGTCTCTTCCTTGTCAAGAGCATCTGCGATATTACGTAGCGCGGTAATCTTGTCCTTGACTTGCTGGAGAGCGTCTGCTGACTGCCCCTCTTGTTTCTGCTTCCCCATTACATAAAAGCCGCGAATATGCGTTTAAATACTTTTGTTGTACCTGAAGGATAGTCTCTCCTGGCGCAACCCAATCTTTCACAACTCACAGAATACCCCAGAACCTATGATCCTTGCAACCATAGATGCATTAAATAATTATTAGAAGAAATACTTGTTCTCATCGAGTCTATTTCGAAAGGTTTAAATACCATAAGGAAGAGGATTCCATAGGAAAAGCATCTGTATTACAGAATACAGCAATAGCGTGGGACCCCACAAATGAGAAGTATAATTTCCAAGAAAGGCGTAATGGGCATAGAGACTCTCATCGTATTCATCGCGATGATTCTTGTCTCCGCAGTGGCTGCAGGTGTACTCCTCAAGACTGTAGGCGCCCTCCAGCAGCGCTCACTGGCAGTAGGAAACGAAGCTCGCACTAGGATCTCTGCGGGCCTTGATATTGTGCAGGTGACCGGAATCGCGAATCTGACCACCTTCACGTCGAACCAGATTGAAGTCCTGTTCCGTCTGCAGCCGGGATCTTATGATATCAGTATGGAGACGACAAGTTTCACATTCAACTCATACGAACGATTCTATACCGCCCGCATGATGAGCCGATCCATGGAAGCATACCGATATACGGACATCCGGTCTTCCAGCAATACATCGCGTGTCTTTCTGGACAACGAGACCTGGGTGGAGGTTGTTAATCTTGACTTTGATGAGACTGATACGGAAAACGAATATGTGTCTCTAACCTACAACGTCTCAGGAGATCAGGATGGACTCCGATTCAGATTCAGTAGCGATGTAGGCGACATCATCGTTCTTCTCCAGAATGAGAATGGCACTGCTGTGGATATCGAAGACGATAGCGGGGTCAATGTGCAGGAGTTGCCCATCATTGATTACCGGGAACATAGCCTTTTCGGACAAGCGTACGGATTCATCACATTGAACGGCACCCTGAATGATGGCCCTGACATCAATATCTCTGAGAACAACCTCACATTCAGGATTGAAACAGATATCGACAAATGCAATTGGAACAAAGTTCCTACCAATCACCGCTTCTGCACAGTTGCGAAAGTCGGTGACAGTGATAACATCGCCGAACAAGGTGAACTGTTGGCATTGCGCTATAAGCTCGATAGTAGCAGCTCAATCAACAAGGACACTAACTTTGACCTTTCATTCATCCCGAAAGGAGGACGCATCGTAGAACTTCTTGTCTATTCGCCTGAAGTGTTCAGCAGAAGGGTCCTGCGGCTCTGGCCATAAAATTTCTGTAATCATTTTTGGATTACGACTAAAGTATTTAAATGGTCTTCTCGACAATTCCTGTTAGACGTAGAGGATAGGCTATGAAAATTTTCGACCGGATCGCACACACCTTGCAAGGGAAAACACCAGATTCCCATCACATGCCAGTGGCAATCCCTGATGATGTCGAACTCCCAGAAAAGGCGCGCATACTGATCTCAGAACTTGTCAAGCCGCTCAGTCAGCCGGACCAGGACATCATCAATGATCTTATCGCTCTTATCACTTCACTTGCCAGCAAACCGCACCCCAATCTCAACGTCAGCCAGGTCCTGCAGACTGGCCAGACCCTCATCCATGAACTCGTGAGAACCATCCCCGACCCGAATCAGCATCTGATTGATGAACTGCTCAATATCATCGTCATCACCGCAACTGAGAGCAAACAAGGAGGCGCTCCGGCACAAAGACCTGCTGCCCCTCCTGTATCAGATAGCTCAGCACATGCACCGGTAGTCCCTGATCTGACACAAACACCTCCACGGATGAAACAGATGCAGCCGCAACATGAGACAACATCTCCGACACCTTCAGAGACCTCCTCTCAGCCTAAAGCGACACAACAAGCGACATCTCCAGCAAACCCTAAGCCAGCAACAGAACCCACTACAGAGAACAGACCTCCGACCACTCCTCCGCGAGAAACAACTCATGAAACTGCCCCTGCAGCTAAAGAGCCTCCCAAGGAGCCCCCGGCGCCTAAACCAGCTGCCCCTCCAAGAAAAGAACCTGTTGCCAAAGCCCCCGGTGCTAATAAGCACATGATCAATCTCATCATGGACCAGCTCAAGGAACTGGTCAATATCACAAACGCTCTCAATACCAAAAGCAGGGAGAACGAGACCAAGATAAACAATCGCATCGACAGCCTGAGCGAGACGATCGACCAGCTACAGCGGCAAGGAGAAGAATTCGGGAAGCAACTTACAGACATAGAGAAGAACATGGACAAATTCATCGGTCTCTATGAGATCGTGACCAACCAATACAATCCGTTCGTGGAAGATGATACAGCGCAACAGCAAGCAGCACCATCTTCTGCAGCGCCACCCCCGGCAGCACAATCTGCTGCATCATCAGCTCCGCAACAGCCTCCGACGCAGCCGCAACCCCCACAGCAGCAAACACCACCTCCATCAGCACCTCAACAAGCGACTTCCCCTGAGCCAGCCACACAAGCACCGGAAGCCGCTGCACCACCTCCTCCGGAGCCCTCACAACAACCGGCACAGGAGACTGCACCTTGTCAACTGAAATTTGAAAGTTTTGATGAAGCTGTCAAAGAGATCAAGAGCATGGAAGATGATGCCTTCGAGCAGAAAAAGGCGCAGATCCTTGACTGCGTAAAATCACTGGATTCTATGGCGCCTGCCTGCGAGGATGGGATGTCACGAAAGGATTACGCCAAGAAACTCGTCAAGTATAAGATCAAGCGAAAGATCGCTGCCAAGATGAATAGCTGACTTCTCCGACGGCAGGACGATTATTCGGGAATACCGAAAAACAATAAACTATTTAAAGAGCATGGGGCCTATTAGTATACGATATAGTATATCAGTTTACTGCCGGTCTGCAGGCCGGAAAGAGCCGCGATATAGTGATCACCCATGGGATTCGGAGAGATAGCATCAGCAGCAATCATGTTCATCGCAGTCACCTCTGCTGCTACTCTGCTCGCATTCGTTTTCAATAATTATGCGAATTCTGCATCTGCCTCAATAAGCACACGTCAGACTTTCATGAATGAGCAGCTCAAATCTGATATCACGATCGAGAATGTACTCTACGATGTCACAAGCCAGCAGGTCAAGGTCTATGTGCGCAACACCGGACAGTCTGCAATGAAGATCAATTACACCAGCGCCTTCATCGCCAATGAAAGGGTCGACTTCAGTTCAGCGGCAGCATCGATAGAAGTGATCTCCGATACAGACACTGTCAATACTGGTATTTGGGATTCAAAGGAAACGGTACTGATCACATCTAATCAGTCGATCACTCCCGGGGTCACGCACACGGTAGCCATCATCACACAGTACGGAGTCAAAGATGAATATGAGTTCTCGATATGAGACTCGGATAAGAGAAAAGGAAAATGGGATTCGGATCACTGGTGGGACAAGCAATATTCTATGTCACATTTCTCGCCATAATCGTGATCTCGATCGGCCTCTACTCTAGGCAGAACGCCATGACTAACGAAGCTATCGACATCCGCAGTGACAAACTGCTGGATGTGGCCAATGCGAAGATCAAGTTCCTCTCAGCAACCTACGAGACCGGACACCTCAACGTAAGACTGGAGAATGAGGGAAGCACTGTCTTCAAGCCGGAATATGCTAACGTGTATGTCGATGGAGCACGGCTGAACCGTACTGTGACCAACCTTACATGGGTCGCCTGCGATGCGGTAGAAAGCAGTACCCGATGCGGGAACATCGGTCACGGTGATTATTCTTGGGAATCTACGGATCTGGTAGGACTCTGGCACTTCGATGAGAGCGCATGGACAGGCGCAACAAGAGAGGTCATCGACAGTTCTTCCGATGCCAACCATGGCTCCATCCTAGGTAGCGATAACACCACCGAAGATGCCAAACTCATCCGTGCCGCAGATATCGACTCCGGAATCTCACTACCTGCAGCCAACTACTCGGGACGGTACAACTTTACTATCTCACTCTGGTTCAAAACAGCAGGCAATGATGCATCCAGCACATATCTGTACCGGGAAGCACTTGACTTGGCTGCCGGATCCGTAGCTATTGCCTTTAACATCGACAATACTCTCCGTGCTTCCGTGATTGCAGAGAATTTGCCCGATCTGATGAGTATGGAATGCAACACTGCTCGAACATACAACGACAGCCAGTGGCATCATCTGGTTTTTATGCGCAGTGCCCCGGATCGCATCTCTCTTTATATTGATGGCCAGCAGGACTGTATCTTCACTGATGATACAGCAGGCAATTACCTTTATGCAGGTAGTTCGCAGACTTTTATAGGCACCTCCGATGGAATCGATGCCATATTCAATGGTACAGTCGACGAAGTGGCGATCTGGTCGCAGCCTATGCCTGAATCGCAGATTGTGAATCTATACCGGAAAGCCAAGCAGACCACTAACCCGACCCTCTGGGACCCTCTGGAGTATCTCGAAGCCGACCTTCCCTACACACTCTCCTCAGGAACACATCGGATCGACTTCGTGACAGACAACGGTATCAAGACAACACGAATGGTGACAGTTCCGTAAGGTGAACGTATGGCTATAGTACAATCTCTCAAAATACCACGGGACGAGCTCAACCGTAATTTCGGAGGCGGGCTTCCTATGGGCGGACTCGTCCTCATCGAAGGTAATGACGGAGGAGGAAAAAGCATCATATCCCAGCGCATGGCTTATGGGCTTCTTGAAAACGACTACACCGTCTCCTACATCTCCACCGAACTGAACCTGATGGGCTTCATCCAGCAGATGGACTCCCTCAAGTACAGGATCACTGACAAGATCATCGCTGAGGATCTCCTTTTCATATCCATGTTTCCGCAACTCGGCAATGTCCGGCTGAAAAGCTCCTTCCTGCGTGACCTGCTCAACTGCCAAAAACTATTCTCCACAGATGTCATTATCATCGATACTATCTCCTACCTGCTGCTCAACGAAGATGTCAAGACTGAAGATATTTTCTATCTGCTCTCATTCATCAAAAAGATCACATCCCTGAACAAGACACTCATCCTCTGCACCAATCCTGAACAATGCAACAAGATTTTTCTTGAGCATATCCGGGGCATCTCTGACGTATATCTCAAGAGCGAGGCAAAGACTGTCCTCGGCAATCTCCTCCACGTCATCAATGTGATAAGATACAAGAAGGCACTCAAGGAAGTGACCAACACGACAGCATTCAAGGTCATACCTGGTGCGGGCTTCGCGCTCGAGCTGGCAAGCCTGGCATAAGGAAAGAAGGAGAGAAAGAAAGGAACAACAAAAATGGCGATCATCCACAGGGCAAAAACAGCCAGTCTGCGAGAAGCAATGGCAAAATTTCCACACTTTCGCAGACATATCAAGGAGTTTACCAAGAACAACCCGGAGCCCATGTATGTCATGGAACTGACCCGGGAGATGAAAACCATGGAGAACCCCAATCTCATCTATCCTGTCGGTGATCCTATCTTCATCCACATCTATAAGGAGGGAACAGGAGAGACCCGCTACTTCTGTATCCAGCCGCAGATCAGCAAGGAGAATCAGGATCTCTATGACCAGATCCAGGAAAAACTGGTCGAAGTAGCCAACGCTTTACCGGTGCCTGAAGATGTCACCGAGATCGGGCCTGTGCTGGAGAAACTGATCGATATGGTCGTAGAAGTCTCCGATGGGACAAAGAAGTTTACCGATATGTTCTCCTCCAGAATCAAGCTCACCCAGGAACAATATGATGTAATCAAGTACATGATCTTGCGCAATCGAGTAGGATACGGCATGCTTGATCCGATCTTTTCCGACCCCTATCTGGAAGATATCCACTGCACAGGCGTCGGAGAGATCATGACGATCCACAAGATTTTCGACATGGTCTATACAAACATCACCTTCGATGATGATATCATGCTCAACCGATACATCATCGACATGTCTGAGCGTGTAGAGCGACCAGCAAGCGATTCGCATTCAGTAGTAGACGCTGTCATGCCTGACGGATCACGTGCCAACTTCATCTATGGACGCGACGTATCTCTGGAAGGATCAAGCTTCACCTTGCGTAAATTCTCCGAGGTTCCAGTAAGCATCACGCAAATCATCAACTGGGGAACCATGTCAGCAGAATGCGCCGCCTACTTGTGGATCTGTCTGGAGAACGGCATGAACCTGTTCGTGTGCGGAGAGACAGCTTCGGGTAAGACGACCACGCTCAACGCGATCTCTACATTCATCAAACCTCTTGACAAAGTCTATACGGTCGAAAATACTCCTGAAGTCACCATGCCGCATGACTGCTGGCAGCACCTGTTGACCCGGGAGTCAGGAAAACGGACGGACGTAAGCTATCAGGATCTGCTTATCGCATCTTTGCGAAGCCGTCCTAACTATATCATCGTGGGAGAGATCCGAGGAGAGGAAGGAAACATCGCGTTCCAGGCTATGCAGACTGGTCACCCGGTCATGAGCACATTCCACGCCGGCGATCCAAAGACCATGATCCAGCGTGTCACCTCTCCGCCTATCAATGTACCCATCGCATTCGTCGACAACCTCAACATCTGCCTGATCCAGCAAGCTGTCTCCCATCACGGACACATGATCAGGCGCGTACTCTCCATCACTGAACTAGAACGTTTCTACGCGCCTGAACAGAAGATGGTCACTCGTCAGGTATTCGAATGGGATCCTGTCAACGACGTGCATAATTTCCGGGGGCTCTTCAACAGCTATGTCCTCGAAAGCAAGATTGCCCGCATGATCGGTATGTCCGACACGCGGAAGATCTATGACGAGATCAACAAACGCAAGCGTATCCTGCAGATGCTTACTGAACACAAAATATTCAATTATTTCGATGTATGGGAAATCATCAAGAATTATCATTTCATGGGCATAAAGGCCCTGCCGTTCGAATTCAAAGAATAGGACAAATCCAGATAACCGCAACAGCAAAATGTCACTCGATGCACAGTTCAATAAGATTATTGTCAGTACAGGCTACAAGAATGTTGCCGACTTCTCCCTCAAATACGTACTACCACTGATGTCCATCGTCCTGTTCCTATTCTTCATCACATTATTCATATTCGATAATCTTCCTGCCTTCATCCCTTACATGATACTCATGATGGGAGTATTATTCATCTGTGTATATCCCTATATCCAGTACGAGAACAAGAAATCAAGCATCAATGAGAACCTACATCTGTTCATCACCTATGCCGGAACCATTGCTACTATCGATATCAACAGGCACCTGCTGTTCAAGAAGATCGCTTCACGCAAAACCCTCGGAGAGGTCGCGGCCGTCTGTGAAAAGATTGAATATTTCGCACGGAAATGGAACCTCGGATTTGCAAAGACCTGCCGTGAAATAGGACGGCTGACTCCCTCCAAGATATTTGCTGATTTCCTCGATCGTCTTGCCGTGATGCTTGACTTCGGTGAAAGCCTGACCACTTTCCTTAATGATGAGCAGATTTCAGTCATGGACGATTACGCCACCAATTACAAGAAATCGCTGGAACGCATCAAGACGCTGCAGGAAATCTTCATCTCGCTTACCATGGCATTAGGATTCATGATGTCGATCGGACTCATCCTGCCGCTTATCTCAAGCACTCCCATGGAGACCATCGTACGATACTCCCTACTGGCCCTGTTCATCCTTGATATGTTCGTCCTGATCTTTGTCCATAGTATGATCCCGAGCGACAAACTCTGCCAGACCAGCGATATCGTGGATGATGATAAGAAGAACATATACAAATGGGTCTTTATCACCTTCCCTATCTCCTTTGTGATGCTCATTATCCTGATGCTTCTGGATTTCCTCCCGTTCCTTGTCAACATCGGAATTGCCATCCTGCCGCTGTTCGGCTTGGGAATCTATGCCCAGAAAGTGGAGGAAAGCATCTTCACCAAAGACAAAGCTTTTCCCGCATTCATCAGGAGCCTTGGATCTGCTGTGGAAATCAAAAGCGGAGCAATCATCAGTGCTCTCAAATCTCTTCAAGTACACGACTTCGGTCCGATAAATCAGCTGGCCATCCATCTGCACAGGCGCCTGAAGACTGGCAACAACAAGTACCAATGCTGGAGATATTTCTGCGCCGACTCTGGCAGTAATCTCATCTATCAGTTCACTCAGATTTTCTCTGAAGCCGTCTTCATGGGAGGCGCTCCTGAAAAGATTGGTGAGATCGTCTCCGTGAACTTCCAGAAATTGCTGGCTCTGCGGAAACTCAAAATACAGCTTGCCTCAGAACTGCGTGGCACACTGTATGGTGCCCTGGTCGGGTTCAGTGCTGCTGCCTACATATCTGCAGAGATTGCAAAGATGCTCGGCGGTCTCTTCAGTACACCTTTCCAGAGCATCCAAGGCAGTGGCATGGGCATGAGCAATATCATCGGCGACATGGCACCTACAGCTCTTAATGTCAACATGGAGATGATCGCACTTTACGTCGGCATCATGATTATCGTCCACTCTGTAGTCAGCGGCATCATCCTCAAGCTTATTGACGGCGGTATAATCTATGCTGCACTGTTTGATATTGTGCTCATGATACTCCTCGGTGCAGTAATCAGCTGGGTATTACCATGGGGTGTCCATGCCTTACTGCCAGGAATGGGGGATCTTGTCTCGACCAGTGCTGCGGCGGTCACCTAAGACACAGACAAACACAACCCTTCTGCCATATCGAACAGCTAACGGTCGATTCGCCCGACATCGCCTTCATCCAGATCCAGCGAGAAATCTTTCTTCTCCTCGAGCTGTTCCCTGTCATAATCAGTCAAGTATGCGTCCGGATCATCCATCGCATTCCACTCAGTATTTGGATCAGCGTCCTGCTTAGCTTCCTGCATCTCCTTGCGTACGATGATAGCAACAACTGCGCACAGGACCAGGACGACTATCACCACACCGATGATGATCCATCTTAGGAATTCTATAACGACCGAGCTGGCTGCTTCAAGCAGCTTTGAATAGGGCTGCATGAACGATGGCAACAAGTTTTCTGTTACTGGCTCTGCAGCCTG
>CAZMDB010000028.1:0-14602 GCA_964565095.1 uncultured Methanosarcinales archaeon
ACGTACGGCTATTCCACCGGAAAAATCGAACGGATAATATACGGCAACCAGAGCTATGAGAAGTGCTACAATCAGGATAATCACTCGCACGTTGCTCAGAAGTTTTTTCATTTTCCCCATCTACTTTTCACCTTTCCTCTCAAGATATAGCCGCAGTATACCCACGGTCTGGATCCACGTCATTATCAGGTCCACAACCAAACCGATGATCAGTATCGTCATAATCTGTGAGATCACCACGGACTCCGTGACTATGAGAGCCACACTTATGGCAACCAGCGTGGTCACTGTCATCATCAGGCCTGTACGCGCAGCACCAAGCGTACGCTCAAGCACGCTGCCCTCACTGCGCTTAAGCAAGCGATTCGACAAGAGTATGTCCGTATCTACCGAGTATCCGATCAGCATAAGGAATGCTGCTATGCTCGCAGTAGACAGCTTTATACCGAGAACATTGGTGATTGCGACAGTGAGGACAATATCGGAAAACGCCGCAAGGATGACGGCTAAACTTGGCACAAAGGTGCGGAAAAAGACGAATACGACCAGGCCCATGAAAATGAACGCGACAACAAGTGCTACCATCGTCTGCCGGAAAAAATCTTCTCCCAGCACTGCACCGGTACTCTCTGTACTGATACTATCAGCAGCGAGTTCTTCATCGAACAACGCCTTTATCTCGTCGATAAGCATATCCCTTTTCTCCAGCGAGCTCAGATCACTCTCGATTATCAGCCCCGAACGCAATCCCTCTTCATTGATCTCCCGGACCTGCACCTCGTTATCAGGGAAGATTGCCTGCAGATGCGCCTCCACCTCTGGAGTAGTCATGTCGGGCACATCTGTCAAAGAGACCGAGATACCGCCTTTAAGCGTAATACCTTTCTGGATGAAGTCGCCAGTGGTTGCCACTTGGAATCCTATCTGCGCCAGAGCCAATACAAGAACTATGAAGGGGATGATAAGCAGTTTCTTATAATGTACATCATACCATCGGAGGTACGTGGGTGCTGCACGCGTCGGCTCGCTGTTCTGTTGCTGCTTTGCTGATGCTGATGGCGTCGCCGGACTTTTTCGGCGCTGCCTGCGGTTCTTACGTTTACCCATCCATGTCTCCCCCAAGATTCACCCTGTGGAAATGCTGTCATCGGGAGATACTTATAAATCTTTCTATGGAAAATAATGTAGCGTGAAGCGCTTGTTTCAGTATCTCCGAGAGAAAGATAACTCTTCCTTAGTGCGCGGAAAAAAGGGAGAAAAAAAAGAGGCTATGTTGAAATTTTGCCCAAACTCAACATGGCAAAAATAATTAGCTTTCTAAAAAAGCTTTTTGGGTTCTCGAAACGTAGCAGAAAACTTAAAAGGCGAGGTCACTCATAATTTGTACGGTGATTCAATGCACGAAAAGCGAGAAACACTTTCAGAGAAGACACTGAATATGAAAAGGGCTATCGATTCGCTCAAGGAAGAACTTGAGGCAATCGACTGGTATTCACAGCGGATAGATGCGTGCACTGACGATAATCTACGAAAGGTACTCCAGCATAATGCTGATGAAGAGAAAGAGCATGCAGCGATGCTTTTGGAATGGATGCAGCAATCCGATCCGAAGTTTTCGGAGGAACTTAAAGACTATCTATTCTCCGATGCTGCAGATATTACCTCTCTTGAAGAGGGCCAGGACTGAAAGAACCTTCGAAGGTGTAAGAAAGAGACGCACATACCATATTTGGTACAGCTAGCAGCCGTGCCTCAGGCTTTTTTTTCCGGGCGCACCCACAATTGAACTTCTCATATGCTTGTTATTGGTGAAGGGTTCTGTAGATTGATCTGATCGCAAAGGAAGTGTACGTGACCGTATTTTTTTCTCTAGATACCTTTAATGATGGGCACATCTCCTGACTTTGTCTCTGGTACCAATGGCCTTTCTTCTGCCTTTCTGCCTCATTTACCACATCTTTTTTAAGCTACAGCCTCTCTTCTTTCCAGCATGTTCACCCACATGATCGATCCGGTGTTCATGCGCATCGGACCACTTGCGATACGATATTACAGCTTAGCCTACATCCTAGGAGCAGTCGCGGCATATGTGTTCATCCGCATCCTCATCCAAAAAAAACACATCACTTTTCTGAATAAGGAGCAACTCGAATCCCTTATCCTGACCCTGATGGTCGGGCTGATCATTGGCGGACGATTTGGATACTTCCTGTTCTATAACCCGGGCCTCCTGTTTGACAATCCCTTGCAGGTACTCACCATCTGGCAGGGAGGAATGTCTTTCCATGGCGGATTGCTCGGCGCACTCCTCGGCGGAATCTACTTCGCCAGAAAACACAAGATAGCTTTCTACGACCTTGCAGACCTACTGGTCGTCCCCGTCTCCTTCGGGCTGTTCCTAGGACGCATCGCGAACTTCATCAATGGAGAAGTGGTGGGTATCCCATGGCAAGGCCCTTTCTGCATCGACTACAGCCAGAACCCCCATATTGCCAATCCTGTCGACCTCTGCAGACACCCATCCCAGCTCTACGAAGCCGCAAAGAACCTCTTACTGGCTCTGGTGACGGGCTATACCTTGTGGAAACGCTTCAATGACAAAATTCCCAAGGGCTTCACATTCTGGACCTTTGCTATGGGATACGGATTGCTCCGCTTCACCGTCAACTTCTGGAGGGATGACCCGGCATTGCTTCCCTGGTTCGGAATCTCGACTGGGCAAGTGCTCTCTCTGACAATGGGGGTAATAGGCATAGGTATGCTAACGTACCTATGGGTACATGACCGCAAAAAAATATAAGCCACAGAATTATGAAGAAACCATGGAATGTCCGCACTGTGGCTCTGAAGACGTCCATCAGGTACGATATATGGGACTGCGCTGCCTGGTCTGCCGCTCATGCGGTTATGATGAACGGGAAGCATACGATGTGATGCCAGACGAAGCCCAACGGCCCCTCAGGGACCGATGGAAGCCGTACCGATCAAGAGAGAAGAGACAGGACGAGAGGCTACGTTGACCTATCCTCACACACTGAGCAATGATCCGGAGGCCCCACAAAAAAAGAATGCATTCCTCACATCATACGTCAGATGCTTACGGATCTTATCAAGTTGACGCTTGGCCTTGGATATCCTGAAACTCGACTTGACTTCATAGATATCACAGCTGTCGCCCTTGACTGCCAGCACATCTATCTCTGCAACCACCCTGCGGCGCTTCGAGTATAGCAGCACATTTCTCAGAAGATAGTCATAGTTGCCTCCAACTTTAGAACATAGGTCCTCAACATACTTGTCATGCTGGTTTCGTTTTTCTATGGTTTACACCACGCAACAACGCAACTAACTACTGAATTAAGGGGTATATTACTATATAAATATTATTGTGCAAGGCTCCTCTCTACATCGGTCATCGACGACCATGCGAGTGCAGTTGGCGCACTATCCACTGGACATGCGCGACAAAACGGTATATAAACCTCATGCAGTGGAAACTAGACTATGACAGGCACGCCACACCTCATTGCCCACGTTGATATGGACTGCTTCTTCTGTGCCTGCGAAGTCAAACGCAACCCGCAGCTTGCCGGTAAACCACTCATCGTAGGGGCTACTGGCATCCGGGGGGTCGTCAGCACTGCCAGCTACGAAGCAAGATCCTATGGAGTGCACTCCGCGATGCCGATCTCCAAGGCACGCCGCCTCTGTCCTGACGGCATCTTTCTTCCTGTGGACGGACGTCATTACCGGCGTCAGTCCCGCCTGATCATGGATGTACTGTCAGAATTCGCGGACGATATGGAGCAGGTCTCTATTGATGAAGCGTATCTGGACATCACATCTTTCGCCTCGCATTTCTCTTCACCGGCGCGGGCAGCAGTGTTCATACAGAAGGTGGTAGAAAAACGGCTCCGCCTCTCATGCTCGATAGGCATCTCCTGCTCACGCATCGTCTCCAAGATCGCCTCTGACTTCCGTAAACCCGCAGGTGTGACGTATGTCGAGGACGCCCGCGGCTTTCTTGCCCCGATGAGCATCAGCACCTTCCCCGGTATCGGCGCTGTCTCAGCACAGCATTACAAAGATAACGGCATATATCATATTGGTGACCTGGCGGATAAGGACCGGTTCTTCATCCTTGATACGTTCGGCATGAGCGGCATCCGCTTTCAGGATGTTGCTCTTGGGAATGACCGGTCTGGCCTGACCCATCGCACGCACGCAAAGTCGATCAGCAGAGAACAAACCTTCCCGAAGGACCAATTGGATTTTCATCTACTTGCAGAGCGGATAGAGAAACTGTGCGATCAGGTACATGATGACCTTGATTCAGCATGCTGCAAGACAGTATCTATAAAGGTGCGGCTCTCTGATTTTACTACGCTTACCCGAGACAAGACATTACGGGTTGCCACAAACTCACATCAAACAATCAGGGATTGCGCGCTGCATCTTCTACGGCACAGCATTACCGCCGGGGAGGAAGTAAGGCTGATCGGGGTAAGGCTGAGCAATCTTGCCTTCGGCAACGACAGACAAGCTACCCTCGGAGTTTTCTGCTGACCTGACAAAGGTTTTCAGTGAGAAGATGCCGATTGTGCGATATGCATCTACGCATTCTGCTGGTGATACTGGTACATCGCTGCATTGCCCTGCTACGCGATGCCCTCCCAGAACCTGAGCCTGACAGAAGTGCTCTTATTTCCTGAACAGCATCCAGAGGAGGTTCTTGCTCTGCCACGAAATGTTTTCGGCGACTGATGCCAGAGAAGCGGCATTCTCTTTTATGGAGAAAGGGACCCTACTCAGCATCAGTTATCCGGACAAAGATCTTGCGGCCGTATCGCCGCACTTGACGCGGCCGATAAGCCATAACAACTACAGTCATATACTCATCCATCGCATAGCGGATAGGATTGTTCTTCTGGAGAAGGCAGTAAGCACCCGGATCCCTCGGAATGTGATCTATGCAGTGACACTTCTGCTTCTGTTGAGCGGCCTCACCTGTCGTGTGGGGGGGGGCGCTATCCATCCAGACCCGTCCTGCGCAGGTTGTTACCATTTCTGCACTCTTCCCGGAAACACTGCCAGATAGGTCGATCTCGTTCAATCGCATATATGCGGACAAGGAGACACTTGCAGGTCACCACATCAACCTCACCGGGCGACTTACTTATCTGTTCGATGGAGATATGTACGCGGGAGTATATCGAGAAGCAATCATGGACGATCACGGCAGTTTTTTCTGGTTACGAGGTCTCAACAGCACACAAGGTGCTCGCTGCAAAGAGAACTCCTCGGCGGTGCACAAGATTTCGGCTACTGTTCATAGATGGGACCCCACAGTTCTTCATGTGCATGATATCTCTTCAGCTGAGCGGCCTACAAGTGCGTATACCGCAGACGTACCTACGTGAGGGTATACCAGCGCAGACGGTCCTGGACATGCTACTGCTATCTGGGAATTTCAGTAATCCTCTATCTCATTGAATTCCGCATCTTCGACCCACTGGTCCGGCCTACGGAGCAGTGTCAACATCTGCTCAATAATGATGGCGTGCCTATGCTCTTCCTTTGCCAGCTGCACAAGTTGTTCCCGGACCGGGGAGGCCTGGGCCTCGGCATGCTTCCGATAGAATTCCTCGCTTCTACGCTCGATGTCAAGCACTCTCTCATACAACGCAATATCGTCATCCGGCAACTGCACACCCTCTGCCCGCATCTGTTGGAAAAGATTCTTTGTCCCTTCAAAAGAGGTGCCTCTTACTTCTGCATCTTTCTTGTGAGCTTCCAGCGCATCCAGAATCTCGTAATGTTTCTGTTCCTGCTTGATCAGCATCTGCAGGATGCTGCGAATGGCTGGGCTATCGGACCTCTGCAATTCCTGCTCGTACAACGATTTCCCGTCCAGCTCCATGCCCTTCGCGTATTCATAGATATTCATTGTAACACCCCTAATGCTTCCCTGGATTAAAAGATACCGGTTATGCTATCCACCATGTGGTGTAGAACTCTCTTGCCCGGTCTCCAGATATAGTGCTCCGTGTATGCCGTAATCCATCCCTTGCTGCCGGTATCGTAGATCAATGTCGACCTTTCTACCTTCCTCCGGATGAGGGCATTCAAGGATGAATTCAGCAATCATGGACGAACTCCAAGTCACTGGATCATGCTGCGTCAGATCCCGCCTGACACCTGCGACATCAGCACGCAGATCGCAAGGGACACGGGATCCATTATGCATCATCGTCGCTTGAGCCTGAATCAGTTCGACTTCTGTAGGCAACCGGTTCACTAAGATAAAATGCACTTTGCCGGCACCCTTGGATTCCCGCTCAAGGCACTTTCCCAACGGAGGGTCAAACATGCAGTCAACACATTGCCTGCCAGCAAGAAAGGCATCTTCACAGCTGACAGCACTTGTACCTCGCAACAGCATGAACCCCAGCGCCAGCAAGATTACCAATAAGGGCAACGAGAACAATTGAGATGCGCTGAGTTGACCCATGCTTCACATACACACCTACCTATTTATATAGTTTTTAGTCGGAAATCATATGCGCGCCGATATGCTGATGCGCCTTGATTGAAGAAGGGCATTACATTTTATAAATCCTGAACTTACCGCATCTATGCCTGTGATGAAGTTATCCCCAGCTGATATATGATGAGAATGGAATACACCTGAGGCGTTTTACCTTCACAATATTTTTATACCCTTTGATCTTTCTCTCGTACTGATGATCGGAGGCAAGATACGGACAGTCGTACTTTTGGGGCTACTCTCTGCCATGGCTATCTGGATCGGCAGCCTGTGGGGTGGCACTGGAATGACAATTGCATTTGTTCTGGTGCTTGTGATGAATGTCAGCAGCTACTGGTTTTCGGATAAGATCGCGCTGTCCATCTACCGGGCCCATCCTGCTGATAGGAAAAAGCATGCTCGGCTGATTGATATCGTGCAGAAGACGAGGAAACAATTCGATCTTCCTATGCCGCATGTCTATATAATACCATCAGAATCACCTAACGCTTTTGCTACCGGACGCAACCCTGCGCATGCTGCAATCGCATGCACAGAAGGGATCCTTGGCCTTCTTGACGACCGTGAGCTAAGGGGAGTGATCGCTCATGAGATGGCGCACATCAGGAACAGAGATACGCTGATACAGACTATTGCTGCCACTATCGCTGGCCTGATTTCCTACGCTGCTATGATGGCTCGCTGGGCTGCAATCTTTGGCGGCTTCGGTGGACGGGATCAAGACGGAGGAAATGTCCTTGAGTTGCTGGCTCTGGCCGTTGTGACACCACTTATCGCGACTATCATCCAACTTGCCATCTCCAGGAGTCGCGAGTATATGGCAGATGAGAGTGCGGCAAGAACACTGCATGACGGTCATGCACTCGCATCCGCGCTGGAAAAGCTTGAGAGCAGCACCCAGCATCGACCGATGCGGATGGGGACTTCTGCGACTGCGCATCTCTTCATTACCAATCCTTTTAAGAAAATGTCATCGCTTCTTTCTACACATCCATCAACTACGGAACGTGTACGACGTTTGCGCTCATTACAGGTATGAGCATCCTTTAAGCAATGCTCCTCTCATGCATGAGCGAACCAGAAATGGTACGTCCCATCTTCCTTTATTTGATCAAGACGACAGAATCCTACGCGCTCGAACTGCACGACATCACCTACCTGCAGTTTCCGGATAGTGGCCTCCCCTTTTCCTGAACGGATCGTATTGTCCGGCATGCGAAGTTCCACATCACATAGATCATCATCCGTGCACAGCCAGTGCATGATTACTCCTTTGTTGGCACGGAAAGCCTCCAAACTCTCAGAAGAGAAGACAAGAGAATCACCCTTCCTCTCGATATTCGCGCAGTCCATGAGCCGATGCATTTTGCCTTCGGTTGCCCGATCAAGGTCCTGCTTGGCAAGCAACATCGAAGGTGACACACGCAACAGCCGCCCTCCTTTCTTCGTGTCCGGATGCAGGTCAAGTTCTACCTGCTTTTCCGGCATCCCGGCAATATCAACGTGTACAGGGTCTGCGACAAAGAAGAACCTATAGGACACTGGGTCGATAATTTCCTTATTGAATGCGTTTATGCCTTTGAAAAACTCATCAGCATCAACCACTTTATCAACCTTAGACAGACCAGTCACCGTCGTATACTTGATGAAAGCTTGCGGCTGATATCCGCGGCGGCGCAAAGGCTCAAGGAACGCCAGGCGAATATCGTCCCAACCTGTAAACTGACCTTCATCAATCCTCTTTTTGGTCTTCGAGCAAGAGATTTCGAGACCATTGAACTTATATCTTCCTGTAAAATATGTATGCGGCTCCTTCTTTCCCAATGCATCGTACATTAACTTCTGTCTTTTCGCATTATCAGCATGCTCCTTGGCTCGTATTATATGGGTTACTCCGCTCTCGATATCGTCTACAGTGACAGACAGATTCATCAGCGGCCAGACACGATACTTGACACCAGTGCGCGGGTGCTCCGAATCATTGATGCGTGCCAGCGGGAAATCACGCATCGCCGGGTTCTTGTGTGTTATCTCAGATCGAAAACGCATGACAGCTTCGCCCTGCGCGTATCCCGAATCCTTATCGAACATCTTCTTCCATCGGCGCATGTGCTCCTCAGGACCCGACCCTCTGCAAGGGCAGGGGGTCTTTGCGCTGATCAGTTCCCGAAATCTCTCCGGATCGCATGTGCAGATATATGCATTCTCCCCAGATATCAACGTCTCAGCATATCTATAGTACACTTCGAGACGATCAGATTGTATCAGCACCTCAGATACATTGCCAAATATCCAATCGGCATCACGAGGGATCATTTCATACGCCGGAGCATAGATATTATCGCTATTCGTATCCTCAATACGAAGAATGAATTCTCCTTTGTAGCGATCCACATAATATGCCGTCAAACCACCAGTCAAGGCATGTCCTATATGCATGGGACCTGAAGGCGAAGGCGCAAAGCGCATGACCACTTTACCTTTGGTATCCTCAAGCTCCTTTGGCCCTTCGCGTTTCTTCGCCTTGGGCTGATCCAGAAACTCCGGCGCTTGCTCTTCAAGTTCTTTGCGCTGATCCTCAACAGATAACTCATTGACCCTAGCCACAATATCTTCAATCATTGCACGGGTCTTTGGCACATCCTGACGTAGTTCCGGGATGGTACCCAGGATCTTGCCCATGATGCTCTTGGGATTTGCTGTTCCGTCATACTTGATTGCGTTCTGTAAGGCAAAATTGCGAATTGCCCGGGTAATTGCATCCATCATCAGCACCAAGACCTTGCCCCCTTATAAATATTCAGGTATTTTCATGTGTGCTATTGGATACAACACAATCTGCAATATTTTTTCCTAATGATTTTTTCCAAAAACATATATACGATATCTGCTCAAAAATCATATGGAACCGCATCCGCACATCAAAGGCTATGTGACTAGACTGTGGCACGAGCATGATCCTGACTGGGATTGGATAACACATATACGACTTGTTGAAAAATATGCTACCCTGCTAGCAAAGGAAATGGATGCTGATGTAGAGATTTGTCGAATTGCTGCCTGGCTGCATGATATCGCAAAAATTCAAAGGAAGGGAGATTCTCTCAGACACCATGTTGAAGGGGCGGAGCAGGCTGCGCAATTTCTTGGTAAACTAGGATATCCAAGAGCCAGGATCACGCAGATCCAGCATTGCATCCTTACCCACTCATCTGATCAGGATTATATACCTGAGTCAGACGAGGCAAAAATTATTGCAAGCGCTGATGCTATGTCACATTTTGACAATTTCTGTGGCCTTGCTTCTACAGCCTACGGCATGCGACACTATTCCCTCGAAGAAGGACGCAAATGGCTTCTGAAAAAATATCGCAAGTGCTGGAAAAAGATGCAAATTCTTCCGGCGTCTCAAACAATTATGAAAACAAAATACGACGCGATACAGAAAGTCCTCAAGCCTATCTCATTTAAACCTGAATAATTCACGGATCCGTTCGGCAAGTGGCTCCCATTCTTTGGTCTTCCGAAGGATCAGATGAACAACTTGCTCAGTCAGGATGAAATAGGCTGTGTAGGACTCGGTCTCTTTATGAAAATGCAATTGCTCTGACCGGATATGGTTCTGGTAGTTGAAAATGTCCTTTTCCTCCTCCTCGAACAAGTTGTCGTAGATGTCAAAGACCGCATCAAGATGTTTCAACGTCTGGTCTGACGGAGCGAGACGATACCATAAAGCATCTTCAGTGTTACTGAGGCCCATCATCTTTTCCATTCTTATACTCCTCCTGCAGCTTGGAAAAGTACATGGTATTACGCAGATCCCCAAAATACGTACTATACTCATCCTGTCGGTGCGTACCTTCATGGGCGTACCCGCATTTACGGGCGACTCCCTGGGAAGCTTTATTCCGAGAATCACATTTGAGGAAAAGCCGGTTGAATCCCAAGCTACCGAAGAAAGCCTTCTCTATTGTGCGTACTGCTTCAGTCATATATCCCTTCCTTGTAAAAGAAGAAGAAAGCCAGTACCCCAACTCCCCGGCTCTTGCCTCAGTATCGATATTCATCACTGCAATCGTACCTGCAAACGAACCGTCAATATAGATGCCATACTCCACTTTCCCAGTATCGTCCTCTTTGTCAAAAAGATACTTCATCGTATCCTCGGACTTCCTGGTCATGGGAGCCCAAGGGAACCACGGTTCCAGATGCTCCCGGTCACTATCTACCGCTGCAAAGATACTCTGGGCGGTCTCCCACTTCGGTGCCGTTCTTCTAAGTACAAGTCGCTGCCCATGCAGTTCATCGGGAAATTCCATACTATGTTAGTCTTGTTCATTGTATATAATTGTTTGCAAACCGACGTAATATCTTCATCTGGCTCCGTGTCGGTCGTATGAAATTGCGGGTCTTTCGGATGATATGCATCCCTTGATCCAGGTCATATCCTTTGCTGATGAGATACGCCAGCATCATAGTGGGGCCCCTTCCCCTGCCCTGCCTGCAATGAACATACACTTTTCCTCCGCTCTCAACTTCCTCGGCGATGAACCGTACGCCACGTTCAAGATCCTGGATAGTGGGACTTTTTCTGTCTCGGGTCGGCAAGTGCAGGGTCCGTATCCCCGGTACAGGCCTGGATGTTCTCATATTGACTACTGCAGTAACCCCCCAGTCTTGCAGCTGCTTGAGACCTCGTGCCGATATGCCACCTCCCAGATAGACATCCGGAGTAATTTTTACGGTCTGTCGGAGAGGGATGCCTGAAAACCATCTCCACAGGGTGTCTGTGAAATATGCAGCCAATCTATGCACAGGGGACCACCAACTGGACACTACGGGGAACTATTTTGAACCGTACCCGCTTGTAGTAGTGTACCTTATCATCAATAGCCCAAGGTTGTTTACGGCTGGTCACTACAGTAAGATGCTCGAACGCAGCGTGCTTTTTCGATAGACGTAATGGATCCAGGTCATACAGCATATCGAGTTTTGCGTCCCTTGCATCTATCCTGCTATCCAGACGGATGTTTGCCAGACCAAGATGGGGGAAATTGGCAACAAGCATCAGGTTGCTTCTCAACTTTCTCTTGCTTCCGTCCACATATACCAGGTATTCCTGTTCCTGTACAGAAGGGCCTTTCAGGAATGTCCTCAGATACGCCGCAATGCCGGACCTTCGCTTGCTGTCCTTATCCGGCCTCATATGGACTCCTGCCCAAGTATGAGCACGCAGAAATGCCGGACGCCTATTGACAGTGAAGGAATCAAACAGTTCCACCCGCCCTTCTGTAAGCAGACGTAATGCTTCGCAAACATCCTTCGGGATTCTCAGACTCTTTGCTATGACATTGGCTGTCCCTCCATGCAATACCAGTACAGGCATCTTCAGTTTCGCAAGATACTCTGTGACGGTGCCGTCCCCCCCGTATATAATGGAATAGTCGTAGGGCATGGGTGGCACAACTGCTCCTGTTCCTGTGACAAGGATATCGAAAGTGATATTCTGGTCTGACAGGAAAGTATTGAGAGAGTCAAGGATTGGCTTTGGCCTTCCTGCAGCCGGGTTGACAATGCACAGCACCTTCATGGAAAGCATTATGCGTTCGGAGTTATTATATTTTGCCGAGAGGCGATGATTTTTTAAGCATCAAATACGTGTTAAAATATCAGAATGACCCAAACCTCATCTCAAATGATTCGGAGGCATCTACTTGCACATCAACAGCTTACCCAAGAGCAACTTGCGGCCCTGTATATTTTCCAGGAAGAAGCCAATCAACAAGACTCTGTGCCGGCTATACAGGATGTTGCTGTCGCTACCTTGGAGGATATCTGCGATTGGCACTCTGCATTCCTTCCTGCGCCGGATAATGACCTATTCCTACGAGGATAGTGTTTCCAGGAAGGGGATCGTCTGATTATCGCGGTACGCGGCAATGATCGACTCAAGGACAGAATCCTTTTTCCAAATAACCAGGGTTGCGTCCTTGGGGCCATGGCAATAGATGGATATGAAGCTGCGCTCCAGGATTGCTTCTTCCTCGAACGGTACGCCGGCCGGGTCGGGACAACAATCCATGCTCACATGGCACGCACGCAGTTCCAGGAACAACTGCAACTCATGGGTGAATTTGCAAGACTGTTCCGGCACGACGTAGGCAATAACCTGTTGGGTTCTGAACTATTCGCGGACTCCATTCGGTCGACCTGTCAAAAGCTTCCGTCCAACAAAGATACGCATCGTATCCACCAGCTTGCAGATATGATCTATACCGAACTCCAAACTACAAAGAAACTGGTGGCATTGGTAGGCATGATGGATATCACACCCGAACAGGCCCAAAGGCATGCCACCGAACAATACGTCTGTGATGCCTTCCGTAGCTGTTTGGCCCATGACATCGCCACTGTATGGCAGTCTCGCCAGTATGACGTGATATTCAGCGTTCCAAAAGGCACACTGGATTGCCGTATGCGGATGAACGAGACCTACCTGACCACCATCGTGGAGAATGTGATTGGCAATGCACTCAAGTATACGCCATTGGGGGGAACTATCTTCATGTACCTTGAGCATGATAAGAAGGGGTTGCATTTCAATCTTGTCAATACCGTCGACCGCGCATTACTGCCCGAAGATCTACAACAGGTCACCCAAAGGGGTTTCCGTACTGGGAGCGCCAGCAGATCCCCCACTGTAGGTCTGGATCAGGGACTGGGACTCTACATGATCGATCGCTTGATCCGCGATGGATACGGTGGCAAGTTAGAACCCCACAGCGCGGCTACATATGATTTGACGCCTTTTCTGGACCCCGGTACACATGAGGTGACCTACATGGGTGTCGACCGACCGAGAGGACACATATCACCCTACTATTCTCTTGGGATGTTCCTGCCTGGAGAAACAATCCATCTGGATGGATGAATCTGTCATGCATTTGCCCAAAAAATCCAGTGGGAACAGTCTGCATATTGGATGGACAATCCACATCTGTTCTGAAATGATATGAACGTCGCTGCGGCAGGTATGGATATGGTACCTAAATTTTTAAGCATCTGACAAATACCTTGCATCCATGTGTTCACCCAGAATCATCATCTATGACTTTGATGGTACATTGGCCAACTCCGAACAAGCGGTCACTGCCGTGTACAATGATGTTTCGGAGAAACTCGGGATGGGAAGGCCCTATACACTGGCTTCACTGCGAGAACGTGGTCTGATGGGAGGAAGAGGTGATGATATATTGCTGGCATTATTCGGACAGAAACGTTTTTTCGAGGCCCGGCACTACCATCGTCAAGCGGATGAACATATCGCTTTAATGACACTCTATGAGAATGTCCACACATGCTTAGCTGCTTTGCAACAGAGAGACATACAACTAGCAATCGCCACGAATCAACAAGAGCCATCCCTACGTGAAGCTCTCAAGCATCTGCAGCTGGAACAATACTTCTCTCCACACAGGATCACCTGCCTTCACGATGAGCGTGTCAATCAAGAAGAACGAGTATTTGGTGCATTCTCTGTCAAGTCGGACGGTATCGGTCAACTTATCTCTGGATTTTCACATGGAGATGCTGTCTATATCGGGGATGCTGAAGGGACCTTGAAGCGGCACGCACCGCCGGTATTCCTTTTTTCGGGTTCCGCTTTCCTTCTGACATTTCTCTACAAGATCATCTGGAGATTCTTGACCACGTATATCCCGGAAAATGAGAAAGTCATAATCCCCGAAAATAGGATATCTCTTTCGGGATTATATCCCCTACAATCAATCTGAAATCCCATTTCATTCAAAACTCTGGCATCTCTTTTCATCTCATGATCAAGTCCTTCCCAACTACCATTCCAATGGAAGTGAGCAGGATTCATTAGAATGTCACTTCCTTCTAGACTAGCATAAAGAGTGAAGTTTCTACGAGGAGTTCTCCAACCCCAGTTTTATACGCCGAGGACATTACTGCACAAACATACGAGGTTCTTTTTACGTAACCACCCAACACACCCAACTTATTGGCTTCAAGCAGATCCTCCAACTTAGC
>CAZMDB010000029.1:0-14508 GCA_964565095.1 uncultured Methanosarcinales archaeon
TGGCGGATACCCATACGTCTCGTGCACAAGAAGCGCATAGATGGCAAGCTGCAGTTCGTATTCAGGCGTGATCTTATCCTTGGATGATGTTTTATAATCCACCACTCGCACAATCCGATCATCGACCATCTCCACCACATCGATAAATCCCATCACATTATGCTCAGGACTGGAAAGTCGCTTCTCCCGTATCGGCTTGAGCAGAGCAAAAGCTTCAGATAACGGATGCCCAGTCTTCTGCATCTTCCTGATGAAATCCTGCAACCAATGCCTCAGCATCGTGCGAGTCTCATCGAAATAGAATGTAAGCTGGTCGGCCGAAAGCCCCAGAGACCCCAACCGCTCCTTCTCCTTCTGCCATCGCTGCCGCAAATCTCGTAGCATCCAGCTGCCAAAGAAACGCAGCGCTCCATCATACTCTACATCACAAGGATCCAGATCGAACACATGCTCCAATACCGAATGGGTGATCGTACCACGGATGAGATGTATACTGTCTGCAGTCTCCAGGCGCTCGATGTACCGATAGTAGTAGCGCCGAGGACATTGCTTGAAAAGATTTATTGCTGAAGGAGATAGCATCCGCTTAGCCATACTACGGCAAGAACTGGATGAATATTTATATTGATTGTTGTCATCTGACCAGTGCTTATTGTTGCTGCAAATGCCGCGCAGTCATCCAGGTGCGCACTACTATACCAGGAACTGTTTCAAGGGCATCACGGTTATGCGGCAGCAAAGATCATCCTCCCCTGAAGCCAATACAAGGGAACCGTTGTGTACCACCGCGCCCGAAGTGAAAACGATATTACGCACATATTTATGTGCCTCAAGATCCTCTGTAAGATCAGGGCGGGCCTCTAATACCGCTGACTCAGCGTCCATCTCTGCTATTCTCCATGGTTCATCATGATCCAGGAATGCATGTAACGTACGATAGATACCCACCACATCATGCGCCTCGACACCATGGAACAGCATCAGCCAGCCTTTGTCAGTCCGTACAGGCGGCGCACCACCGCCTACCTTGGCAGACATGGGAGTACCCTCCATGGGCCGAAGGAATGGATGATCCACAGGCTTCCAATGGAGCAGATCCGGAGACTCGGCCATATTGATCGACGGCCCTGCACGTACGTTGGTCTCAGCCCTCGTATCGAAATAAAGACTGCCAAGCGGCCTTGTCAGCGCGTAATACTTTCCCTGGATACGCTCAGGAAAAATCACCATATCCTTGTTCTGATGATCGAGGATCATCCCCAGAAACTCATACTCAAGTCCATTATCAGACACATAGAGTGAAGTGGAATGCCGTTCCGATCCCACACTGCAGACAGTCATATAGTACTTCCCATCAATTATCATGATGCGGGGATCCTCTATCCCATATTCCTGACTGGAAGAACGCGGCTCGATGATCTTATCATAATGAACCTTGACTACTTCCCTTCCAGAGGCATCAAGCTCCACAGGCAACAACCACGACAAGGAGGTGAGCCGGTAGACGGGGACATCATAGGCAAGGATCCTGAACAAACGCGGATCCACACGTTCGACATCATCAAGGGAATAGCTATCGATCACATAATTCTCCTCCGGATCCCACCTGATAGAACCTATCCTGTCATTGACCACCGGATGCCGCAGTGCCTCTGCCACACGTACCATCATAAGGAGGTTGCCGCTTGGCAGCCTTGTCAGACCTGGGTTGAAGGCCCCAAGAATATATGTCTCTTCGCCTGTAGCTTTACGCACAGGGCACCTCTCGATATCCACATCCGCGGGCGAGAAAATGATCGTATCATAATCCACGCTGAATTGCTTTGGCATCTCCTCCATCATTTATTGCATAGACACTCATGCTTATAACTATTTCCCAGACGACAGCAAAGGTTTATTAAAGGGAAATCCCTCTTGCTTCCATATGCAGGATATCATCGGAGAGCGTACTATCATACTTGAGCCGACTACTCAGGAATGGCAATCATTGGGCGTAATGAATCCTACCAACATAACAGAAGCTGGGGTGCACCACATGTTCTATCGTGCAGTGCGCTCCCCCAACGAATCGAGCATCGGGCACGCCACAATGACGGGATTCACCATAGCCAAGCCCGATCCGCAGCCGATCCTGCGCTCCTCACTGCCCGAAGAATCCGTAGGGATCGAGGATCCTCGTATTACGAAAGTGGAAGATACCTTCTACCTTCTCTATACCGCATGGGATGGGAACTCCGCACGCATCGGATGCGCAACATCCAAGAATCTTACCGACTGGGAGAAGATCGGCATCATCGGACCCAAGATTGCTATCAAAGAAGCCATCGATCTGACTAACAGCAGATTCTACAGATACAAATGGAACCAGCAGCTCAATTATCATCACGAGAATTCGGATCTATGGGACAAGGATGCCATACTGCTGCCAGAAAAGATTGATGGGAAGTTCGTGATGTATCATCGCTTCAATCCATGCATCCAGGTGGTCATGTTCGATTCGTTCGACCAGCTCAGGGATGAGGGCTTCTGGCGCGAGTACATCCGCAATGTGGAGGAGCATACGGTTGCATGGCCGGAGTACTGGTGGGAAGGACGTAAGATAGGGGGGGGCTCCACTCCCATCCGCACTGAGCAAGGATGGCTTATGTTCTACCACGGCCGTGATGTCAAGAAATGGTACCGCGCCGGCGTGATCCTTTTTGATCTGCACGATCCGACCAAGGTGATCGGCCGGCTCGATGAACCCCTCTTCGAACCCAAGTTCGAATGGGAACTGACAGGAGTTGTCAACCAGGTCGTGTTCCCTCAAGGTGTTGCCCGCGACAAGGATACCCTGCATATCTACTACGGCTGCGCTGATAAACGGATCGGACACACGACGGTATCTCTCAAGAAGCTTCTCAAGATGCTCAAGCAATGATCGATACGCTTCACAAGATATTTAAAGCAGCTCTTCTTCCCTCAGACCCATCAGATGCACTGAGCTGACGTCAAAATATGACACCAGACAAGGAAGAAGATCCCATCAAGCCACTCAACATCGCGTTCATCGGTTCTTTCCCGCCACGAAAATGCGGGATAGGTACGTTCACCCGTGACCTTTCATCATCGGTACAAACCCTCTCTGAAGAAGCTATCGACTACAGTATCATCGCTGTGGATAATAAGTCAGACAAGCTGGACTACCCAGAGGAAGTGGAATTCCGTATCCAGCAGCAAAAGAAGAAGGACTATCTGCGCGCCGCCGAATTCATCAACATGTCCAACATCGACATTGTCTGCATCCAGCATGAATACGGAATCTATGGGGGCAAATACGGTGAATATATCATCACTGCCCTCAAAAACATCAGCAAGCCAGTGGTCACTACGTTCCACACCGTGCTTGAGAACCCTCCCGAGGGAATGGGACCTCGCACGCAGCAGATCATCGATCTATCAGAATCCATCATTGTACTCAGCAAGAAAGCAAAGGAATTCCTGATCAAGCTCTACAGGGTCGATCCGAAAAAGATCAAGGTAATCCATCATGGCGTACCAGATGTGCCGTTCATCGACCCGAACTACTACAAGGACAAATTCAATGTAGAAGGGCGAACCGTCCTCCTCACCTTCGGTCTGCTCTCTCCCAATAAGAGCGTGGAAGTGGTTCTCAAAGCCCTCCCTGAGGTGGTGAAGCAACATCCTGAGGTAGTCTACATCGTGCTCGGTGTCACGCATCCTGATGTCAAACGGCAGTTTGGCGAAGAGTATCGGATGAAACTGAAGCGACTGGTGCGAAATCTCAAGTTACAGGATAATGTCGTTTTTGTGAATCGCTATACCAAACTCAAGGAGCTTACCGAGTTTATCGGAGCTTCAGACATCTATCTTACGCCCTATGGCAGCCGGGAGCAGATATCATCGGGGACACTGGCATATGCGGTGGGAGCTGGAAAAGCAGTTGTCTCCACTCCGTACTTCTATGCTGAAGAACTCCTGGCAGATGAACGAGGTGTCCTGTTCGATTTCAGTGATCACGAGCAACTGCGCAATCGCCTGCTAGAACTGCTTGATGATGAGACGAAAAGAAACCGCATCCGCAAGAATGCATACCTGTTCGGCCGCGAGATGGTCTGGAAACAAGTCGCGCAGCAATACTACGACCTGTTCCAGGATGTGCGCCTGGCCTATGTTGGCGACTCGTACAAGAAATTGATCTCACGCAAGGACATCACTGGTACACTGCCGGAGATATCCCTCAAACACCTGCAGACACTCACTGACGAGTGCGGCCTTACGCAGCACTCCTGGTTCGCGATCCCTGATCGTAAGCATGGCTACTCCTCAGATGATGCAGGACGTGCTCTTCCTTTCATCCTCAAGTACTATGAAGATACGCACGATCGCAAGGCACTGGACATGGCTAAACGATATCTCGCGTTCCTATATCACGCGCAGCGTGAGGAAGACGGATATTTCCACAACTTCATGGACTATGGACGCACATTCCTGGACGAGGTGGGAAGTGAAGATACGCAAGGACGCGTAATCTGGGGACTCGGGTACGCGATTTATTCGGAGGCTTCACCTAGCGTGACCAATCTGGCAAACCACATGTTCGATAACATCATGGAGCATCTTGAACTTTCCTACCCGCAGGCCAAAGCATACACTATCAACGGGCTCTACTACTTCCTTCAGCGTTTCGAAGGTGCTGAATCTGCCCGCCGACTGATGGAGGAATATGCGGATGACCTTCTGGAGTTATATAATAAGAACAAGGAAGATGGATGGAAATGGATCGGCGACAAGATTACCTATGGGAGCGCAAAGATTCCGCATGCTCTTCTGATGTCCTACGATATTCTGGAGAAAGAAGAGTACAAGACTGCAGCCTTGGAGATTCTCGAGTTCCTCACGACAGTATCATTCAGCAATGACATGTTTGAACCGGTAGGATCTGATGGATGGTACCCTAAGGGAGAAGATAAGGCTAAGTTCATCCAACAGCCGATCGAAGCATGGTATTTCCTGGAAGCCTATGCGCATGCCATGCGTCTGACCCAGGATGCTTCTTACGCGCAGAAGATGCAGGTATGCTTCGACTGGTTTCTTGGGAACAATACTCTGGAAGCGCAGATGGGCAACACTGTGTCCGGGAGCTGTCTCGACGGTATCCGGTCAGATGGTGTCAACCCTAATCGCGGTGCTGAATCCACATTGGCATTCCTCCACGCGATCCAGATCATGAGCGAATTCTTCTAGATGTTATCATGCGACTGCTTGGTGCATTCCATCGCGACATCAAACGCTTCTCTTGCCTGTGCATAGCCTATCTCCGCCCCTGCACCATCTTCGATGAGTCCGATGAAATCCCGCATGATGTCACGCAATGCGTCCTGATACAGTTCCGGCTTCTCCTTGCCAGTTTCCACTGCCAGGGACACACGCGTATCTGCTTGGATCCTCTCCCCCAACAGACGCACTTCTCCCGAGTCCCCCGACACATTCTCGGTTATTCTGAATCCAGACAGATGATCCATCAAGACACTCTGTTGTTGACGCGTCATGACTGCTTCAATTTGTATGCGCTCTGGGATCCACCCCATCAGATCCACATATCCCGCATCGGTCACAAAACGCGTTCTGCATAGCTCTGTATCCTTCGGCATTGTGAAGGAATGAGTGAAACTTCCCATAACGCCGTTCTCATACTGCAACATGGCTGAAATCATATCCCTATCCATGTACCGCTTCCCCCCAGATGCCATGACTGACGATGGCGCTGACTCAAGAAGATACTGCATCAGATCGAAAAAATGCACACCATGCTCTATCCAGATCCCGCCGCTTTTTTTCTGGTCCCAGAACCAATGTTCCTTTGGTAATTTCCAGTTGCTTGCGTGATTAGTGAAAGTAAACGACTGCACCTTGCCAAGAATGCCAGCAGAAAAAATCTTTTTGAGAACGATCGACAACGGATTCTTGCGCACTACAAAATTCATAGTAAGTCCTGTGCCTGCTTTCTCCAATGCCCCCCGTATCCTGTCAGCATCCTCGACAGCGGTAGCAAGCGGTTTCTCACAGACCACATACTTTCCAGCAGCCAGCGCTTGCTCTGCCATAGGACCATGCAGAAAAGGTGGCGTCGCAATGACAATAATATCGACCTCTTCCAGTGCAAGCATCTTCTCGTACTCAAAAAACACGTGAGCAATGCCTTTGGACTCTGCCAGTGCAGTGACAATCTTCTCATCCCGGTCACAGACAGCATACACTTCTGCAGTATCTATCTGCGCATATGCATCCACAAGAAAATGTCCGAATCCACCTATTCCCACAATGCCTATCTTCTTCTTTTCCATGGTAAGTTATTCAAGAGCGACCTACGTTAATAAGTCTTGCCCGTCTCAGAGCAACCCTTCATCCACGAAAGAAAAATACCTGCCGTCTCCTATGATGACATGATCGACCAACGAGATGCCCATCATCTTTCCTGCCTTCTGCACTTGTCGGGTAAAGGCGATATCCTCATCACTTGGGTCCGGGTCACCTGAAGGGTGGTTATGCACGATGACAACTGATGCAGCTCTCTCCTGTAATGCTTTGCGGAAAATATCACGTGGATGCACGACAATCGCGTCCAGTGTGCCCACAAAGAGAGTGCTGACCGATAACAGCTGTTTGCGGGTATCAAGATACAGGGCAAGAAAATGCTCCTGATCCACCCCCTCAAGCCGCTGTTCAACCAGGGCATACACCTGATCAGGGCGTTGTATGATTTTGTGTTCTCTTTTCTGTCCACATGCCGCCTCTCTGTTGCGGCGTCGTATAAGCTCTCCCACAGCCATCAGAGCACATGCCTTTGCTTCCCCCACCCCGCTGAAACGCGAGAACTGGCGCACCGTCTGGCCGAAGCGAGCCAAAGGAAGGTCTGAAAGGATGCGTTCCGCTAACCTGACAGCATTCTCATCAGCATTGCCCGTGCGCAATACTAGCGCAAGCAGTTCTGCGTCAGAAAGTGCCGCTGCGCCTAGACGAATAAGCCGCTCACGTGGTTTCGAATCTGTCGGAAGATCATGGATGCGCAGATGGGCCATAGTACGCCGAGTGTACCTGAGTAACAAATATATTACTACACAAGACCTGAAAAAATAACGAACACAGCGGACATTGATTCATTGACAGACACAAGTTACTGCGTAGGATTACGCTTCGCCTGCAGCACAAAGACATCGGCGCCGAAATACATGCCTGATGACGGCCGCGAAGAAGGCTCTACCAGGACATCCATGGCATAACCGCGCTTCTCAAACGCTTTCCCATACATATCCACAGTAAAGTCCACATAATGTGACGGGGATGCTTCCATCAGAAGAATCGTGGGTGCCATAGCAGTCAGTTGATCTATCCTTCCCATCTGCGGTTCACACCGCCAGTCAGAAACGATATAACGTCCCACAACAGCATCGTGAGTGCGCTGCTCAGAGACATATGTATCAATAGATGTACGAAATATCTGTGTATTCTGTAAATGCAGCATGGATATACGTGTCCGAGCCATCTTGACAGCTATGGCGTTCGAATCAAAACCGGTGTACGTACCTCCTGAAGGCAGATTTTTTGCCATCAGCCCTCCCAGAAGAGCATCCTGACAGCATGGCTCCACGATATCGCTTACTTCTGCATCGTGGAGGGCTTCCAGCATCTTCCCGAAGCATACCCTGTTCAGATCCACATCTTTTATATCTATTACAGCATGCATGCCGCCCTGGAAATACCTATCCCAATATGACGGATCCTGAGGAGTCATGCGAGCACACTGCATCTGCTCCTCAGTCAGAATCCCCCTATTACTATGACGGATCCCCTGCGAGTCCAGATAGGCGCCTGCGATGCCTGACCAATCTTTCTCCATACGAGATACGCAAGCAACGGAGGCTTATAAATATTGTCATTTTAGCCACTATTAAGTAACAAATAAAACGATATCACCTGCCTTTTCTTCACATTCCTTTAGAACTACCCCTTCAATCCCGAGTCATACCACTTACGCTCCTCTATAGGTGCTCTGCAGACACGGGATACACCGTTCTTGACAGCGCAAAAAGCACGGCGTGAGGCAGGAACGATGCGACCAAAATACTGAGCACTATCCACACCTGCTCCTATCTGCGCACCAAGCCATGCAGCCTCAGGAAAGCTACTTCCGTGCACTGCCGCAACGACACAGCCTGCAAGCGTCTCTACGGCTCCTCCACGGATGATGTGCTTGATGGTCCATGGCCAGTGTACAGCTGCCGCTCCAGCTCAGAATCATAGTGCAAGGCCCCTCAACCAGGTCGCTTGAGGGAATTCCCCCTTGAATTCCTGATATTGCAATGTCCCGTACCTTTCCAGATCATGCGCCGGATTCAGTCCACGACCACATTCTGCCACTACTGTATAAGTCTCATGCGCAAAAGAAGAGTCTATCATCTATATCAGTATATATGAAGAAGAATAGGAAAAAGAAAAAAGACGACACTTAAGTGTCGATCATCTGGATCTCGATATTCAATCCGGGTGGGATCTCGACGCGCATGACAAGACGCAATGCGCGCTCATCTATGCCAAGGTCGATCAGACGCTTATGGATCCGCATCTCATAACGCTCCCATGTCGCCGTACCCTCTCCATCAGGAGATTTTCGGGTCGTAAGCTTCAGCTTCTTGGTAGGAAGCGGGATAGGACCTCGCATCTCCACACCTGTCTTCTCTGCGATACCTTTGATGTACTCGCAGACAGTGTTGACCTTATCGATATCTGTCGATACTAATTTAATTCGTGCTTTTGGCATAGTGATCTACTCCATGATAAATTTCGGATTCACCATGGTCCGGATTGACCGGAAGAAGACAGCTGTATACTTACAGCTGCTTCTCCTTGTAATCAGTGACCATTCCTGCAGCCACAGTCGATCCGGAATCCCGGATAGCGAATCGTGACATGTCAGGGACTTCACTCGTCTTATCCATGACCAGAGGCTGTACCGGCTTGCACACAACAATAGCTGAGTCGCCATTCTTGATAAAGTCCGGATTCTCTCCAGTAACCTCGCCGCTTGCCGGGTTCATCTTCTGCTTGATCTCAGTGATCTGGCATGCGATCTGTGCAGTGTGGACGTGGAAGACCGGAGTATAGCCGACCGTGATGACACTTGGGTGGTTCAGCACAACAATCTGTGCAGTGAACTCCTCAAGCACATGAGGTGGATTGTCCGGGGTTCCAATAACGTCTCCGCGTGCAACATCCTTTGCTCCGAAACCACGTACGGAAATACCGACGTTGTCTCCAGGCTCAGCTTCCTGATACTGCTCGTGGTGCATCTCGATGGATCGGCACTCGCCATTGACGCCCTTTCCTTCTCGTCCAGGAACAGCAATCAGCTTGTCGCCGACCTTCAGGACACCTGTCTCGACACGTCCTACAGGGACAGCACCGATACCAGTGATATTATACACATCCTGGATAGGTAGTCGCAGAGGAAGATCCACTGGCTTTTCAGGGACTTCCAGATCATTGATCGAGTCAAGAAGCGTCTTTCCGCTGTACCAGGGCATATTCTCGGATTTCTCCACAATATTGTCGCCCTTAAGCGATGCGATAGCAAGGAATGGAACCTCATCAGGCTTGAATCCTACACTCTTGAGAAGAGCGGAAACTTCTTCCTTGACCTGGTTATACTTCTCTTCCTTATAATCGACACCACTGATGTCCATCTTGTTGATCGCAACGATCAGCTGCTTGACACCAAGCGTTCGTGACAGGAAAACGTGCTCCTTGGTCTGCGCATTGACACCGTCGTTTGCTGCAACGACCAGCACAGCTGCGTCAGCCTGAGAAGCGCCGGTGATCATGTTCTTGATGAAGTCCTTGTGGCCCGGAGCATCGATGATCGTGAAATCATACTTGTCCGTCGTGAACTTCTTATGAGCAAGATCGATGGTTACACCGCGCTCCTGCTCTTCCTTCAGATTGTCCATTGCGAACGCGAACTCGAAGCCGCCCTTACCGAGCTGCTCTGCCTTCTCCTTCAGCTTCCGCATTGCCTGTTCGTCAATGTTGCCCGAATCGAACAGCAGTCGTCCGACAGTGGTGGACTTACCGTGATCGACATGGCCAATGAATACCAGGTTAATGTGTTCTTTTTCCTTTGCCATATATCATTCACCTATTATAATAATACGCTGACAGCCCCCTAAAGACTGGACAGTAGACGGTAGAAAAAGGATGCTGTTTATAAAGCTTTTGGAAATCGCGGATAAAAATTTGTAGAGAACACCTCTGCCAGCAGTGTGCCCTCCAGAACACGGCGCGATTCATGCAGCGCCTCGTTCGCAAAGCCGCAAGCCCGGGTCGCCGCTGGCAGAGGTGTGTGTGAGAGAAAAGCAAAAAATCAGCCGATTTCTTGTTGAGCAGAGCTCCACAAGATCCAGAAATTTACGAGTAATTTCTAAGGACATGCAGCCTGATTTTGCATGACTGGCACCAGATAGGATGCCAAAATTCCCCGGGGTATCATTTTTCTTAAGAAACTGGAATCTCTTGTGGGAAAAAGCTCCACAGATCACTCCATTACATAAAGGCCTCTGCCAGCATGGTGCCCTCCAGAACACGGCGCGATTCATGCAGCGCCTCGTTCGCAAAATCGCAAGTCCGGGTCGCCGCTGGCAGAGGTGTGTGAGGAAAAACCAAAAATCAGGTGATTCATGCAGCTGCTCTACGGCGTGCAGTTCGCTACGCTGGTTCCCGCAAGCGTTCCACCTTGACCAACACAACCAGTTGCCGTGTCATCGCTATGATTCACCCAGGTGTTGGTGCCAGTGAGGGTTGAAGTTGAAGGTCCTCCTACGAATCCTCCACAGTATTGTGTCCCTGTGCAGGTCACGCTGCCGGTGGAGTAGCTATTAGCAATACCGGAATGAAACCCACTCCCCATAAGACCGCCGACTTTATCATTCCCATTCACTATACCCGTGGCATAACTGTTAGAAATATCGACAAACACAATGTACCCTACAAGACCGCCGACATCATCATCCCCGGTAACCATACCCGTAGCGTAACTGTTTTGGATATTACCTTCACCCGCAAACCCTACAAGACCGCCGACATCATCATCCCCGGTAACCATACCCGTAGCGTAACTGTTTTGGACATCACATTCCCCAGCGTAACCCACAAGACCGCCGACCTCATCGTTCCCTGTGATATCTACATCAATAACACCCAGATTCGCAATAGTTGTAGGTTTAGAGAAACCAAATAACCCCTGGTAATCGCTTCCGCTTCTACTGATATATACCCCATAGACAACCTTATTATTCCCATCAAAGTGACCAATGTATTCACTTACGCTTGATCCGATCGGATCCCAACCTTCCCCTTCTCGGTATTTGGTGCAGTGCGACTCGAAGAAATCGATGTTGTGCATCAGAGTATAGTTCCTAGATAATTGAGTTCTGGTTAAATTCAGATCATCACAGGTACAAAGCTGATAATGCGTTGCGTTGTACATATCTCCCCAACAATCCACATCAGTCGTATCTTTGAAATCAGTCGGTCCGATGCCAGTTGTGAAGACACCATCTGTTTGGGTATCTTGATATTCTATGTTGAATTCTTTGATATTCTCATCGGCATCTTTGATATTGCCGCAGGTGATTGTCTTTTTCTGGCCGATAGCAAGCGTGATCGGAAACAAAGATCCATCTTTCATGCCGCACGGCGACCCATCTACCCATACTGAACGCACTTTGACGGCCTTTTTCTGGTTGTTGACAATAACAAATGTCGATTCCTTGCTATTCATAGAATATGCTGAGATACCCACTTGTTTTGATCTGAGCTCAGCAATAAGCGTGCTCTTGCTCATACCTCCCCCCATGCTCGGTATCCCGCCCATCACGCCGACAGCGATCACACCCATGACAATGACGACCGCCAAGATGATAAGATACTCTGTTGCGGTCTGGGATTTACGCATACCTCACAAATACTTTAAGACCATTTAAATGGTTTTCTGACAGCATACCACAAAACATTCTTCTCCAGCGTCCTCACGCTCCTGCGCAAATAGGATATACTCCCCTGCCTCTGCATAGACAGCCACAGCCCCATCATACCCGATGATTGTCTTTTCTGCAAAATACTCCAGATCAGCAACATCGCGCACCAACCTGAACCACTCAACATTGCGATACAAGCGCGACGCAACCAACACCGGCACCTGCTCGGCAACATCTTGCTTTTCCACCATCCCATAGGCTGAAAGAAAAGAAAAAATGGCCGTATACGCAGCCTCGACCGCGCCAGCACTGCCACTGGGACCACACTCGATGCAGATGCCAACCTTTCCCTGGCGATGCATGTACTCGTCAGTACTGCCGCTATGGAACTGGTCGAGCCCAGTAACAATCGCATCACTGCCCATCTTGCGGGCAACAGCTACCCCAGCATCTTCGCAGATAGTATACACTGGTGCTTCAGGTGCGAATGTCGAGTGGATATCCAGAAGTGCATCGGCTTCATCAAGAATCCTGCGTAGTTGCGCTGCAAGTCGTCCTTCGCGTGTCTGCCTCCGGGATTGCATCGCACGATTCAGATCCTCATCGACAAAACGCACGCCCTGCTTTATCGCCTCCTCATTGACAATCACGCAGCGCAATCGCCCCTTGACAAGGGTCAGATCGTCCAGGCGATGCATCGCATACACCCCGCATGGTTCATCACCGTGTACCGCTGCCAACACAACCACGTCAGGGGAGCCAGAACCCCATTCCAGCACTTTCATGCTCCACCACCCCGGTCAAACACATACGCCCTGCCACCTGCATAGGCGCTTTCTTCAGCAAATTCCATCAGAGGGCCGCCCCAGGCCTTCTCAGCTACACGCAGCATCGCAGGATTCTTGGTGCGCATGACCACAGTGGGTGCAACGAGACGATCATCCAGACGTTCTATCAATCTGGTTCCGAATCCCCTTCCCTGCAACTTCGGGGCAACCCCTACCTCCGACAGATAGAATGCATCGGTCGGATCGAGTGCTTCTGAAGACAGCATCTCACAGATGGCACTGTATCTGACACGATCTGCATCCTCTGCCGGCAGATCATATCCCCAGGCAAACGAGATAGGATTATAGCCTACCATACGCGACACCAGAAGAAACCCTGGTTTTCCTACAGCTTGTGCCAACTCCTGCTGAGCTTGATCCACACTCCACTCCTCATTAAATGGAGGTCCGGTGAATACATCCCGATACAGGCGCGCAATCCCTATTCCCAGATCAGAATCCGGAGTGATGAATACCCTGAGAGACGCGCGTCTGTTCTGAAGTACAGACTAGATCCTGTGGCTGCAATCCATACATATTCTGTTTTTTCTCCATGGTATATCACCTATATGAATATCATGCCCAATTCTGGACTTCATCGACCGGGATCAGTTGCTCATCTCCGCTTTTCATATCCTTGAGCTTGATTTTCTCAGCATCCAGCTCGTCCTGACCAATGATGATCGCATACGGAATATTGAGTTTGTTGACATAATTCAGATTCTTCTTCATGTTCCGACCATTCAGATCGATCGCCACTCTGAGACCCTGACTTCGCAACCGCTGCGCAATCGTAAGCGACTTCTTCTCAGTGCCCATCGGTATGATAAAAAAACGCGCAGTCGTCTGCTGCTCCAACCCCTCTTTCTGCTTGAGAATCTCCATGATCGGCTCGATACCGAAACTGATTCCCACCGCAGGAGTAGCCATTTTAGGATTGCCAATATACTGCCCGACCATCTCATCCCAACGTCCACCCCCGGCAATAGATGATGACATGAGTTTCTCATCGGTCAAGAACACCTCGAAGATCGGTCCTGTATAATACCCCAGCCCACGAGCAAGCGATGGCAGAAATGTGTACGTCACGCCAGCAGCATCAAGCCATCCGAACAATTCTTCAAGTTCACTCAGCCCCACACTATCAGGAAGCTTTTCCTGCAGAGCCTTCAGCATATCGGCATTCGAACCTGTAAGCATGAGAAGCTCCATCAGTTTTTCGATCTGGCCATCAGCAAGCCCCTTCTCTTTGAGCTCTTGAGCGACACCATCCCTACCCATCTTCTTCAGCTTATCCACAATAATGATGGCAGACGTCTGCTGCTCTTCAGCAATACCCGCATACGCCATCATCTCGTATAATAACTTCCGATTATTGATCTCGATGGCCACTGCAAGATCCAGTGCTTTGAACACCGCATCAGCAAGCAGGACAATCTCCGCGTCAGCCATCGTCTTTTTCGATCCTACTATATCGACATCACACTGCCAGAACTCCCTATACCGGCCCGACTTTATCGGTCCGTCACGAAACACCGGTCCCATCTGATACCGTTTGAATGGCATCTTGGTCTGAGGATTCATCGCAATATAGCGAGCAAGCGCAAAGGTGAACTCGAACCGCAGACCCAGATCACGACCACCCTGAT
>CAZMDB010000030.1:0-13615 GCA_964565095.1 uncultured Methanosarcinales archaeon
CGTTTGGGTCTGAGGTGAATCTTGTGGAGCAGGAAGATAGGATATTGTCCGGATTTACCGCCGATGTCGCACAGTATTTGCAGAGGCAATTGCAAATAAAAGGAGTAGCTGTCCACACCGGACAAGCTGTCGCTGATTGTGCAGGAAAGGAACTTGTGCTTGATAGCGGGGAGTCTCTGCGGAGTGAGGCTTATCTTGTGGCGTGCGGACGCAGACCGGTATTCCCTGAAGGTAGCTTTGCAAAGGAACATCTTGTGCAGAAGGATGGGCGGCTGGTGGTGGATGATCGATACATGACTTCTGTCGATGGAGTATATGCGATAGGGGATTGTGTTACAGGGCCTATGCTAGCCCATAAGGCGGCCTTTGATGCTCATCAGGTCTCTCGGATCTTATCAGGACGTGCCAAGGGGATGCCAAGGGAATATAGTCACATTCCTGCCGTGGTTTTCAGTGATCCCCCACTGGCAGCAATAGGCAATCTGTCAGGAGAGAGAGTGAAGGTGCCGCTGGCCTCAATCGGTCGGGCATACTGTGATGATCTTACGGGGGGATTTGTGTCATTATACATTCAGGAAGGACGAGTCGCAGGTGGTGTGGTCATCGCTTCTCGTGCAGAGGATATCCTAGGAGCGTTGACTATAGCTGTCTCCAGCCGAGTACGTGTTGAGGATTTGGCTGCGACGGTTTTTGCACACCCTACCTACGCAGAGATCCTTTCTGAGGCTGCGCGGAGATTTCTTGCTGCACAATAATATTTATATAGCGTCTGGACTCCCACTGGTCCGATGAGGATTCTGGGAATAGATGAAGCAGGTCGTGGTCCGGTTCTTGGTCCGCTGGTTATGGCGGGAGCGCTCATGGAAGATGATGCCGAGCAGCGTCTCAGGGATATGGGTGTGAAGGATTCGAAGCTTCTGACCAAGGAGAGACGCGAGGAAATCTTCAATTCCGTCGATATATGCTTGTGCGGCAAAGAGGTCTGCGTCATCACCAACGCGCAGATTGATGATTTCATGGGGCGCGGAGTGAATCTGAATCATATCGAGGCCCGGGGGGCGGCACGTATCATAAATGCGTTGCGGCCTGACAAGGTAATAATGGATTGTCCGTCGGTCAACATAGTCAGCTATATCAATCATGTACGTAGCATGCTGAATGATCCTGATGTGGAGATCGTGGCTGAATTCAAAGCCGATGTGCGGTATCCTGTGGTATCTGCGGCGTCTATCCTTGCAAAGGTCACTCGTGATCGGGAGGTGCGACAGTTGGAGGAGAGATATGGGATTGTCTGCGGCAGCGGGTATCTCACAGATCCGGTGACAAAGGAATTTCTTGCAACTTGTTTTGACAAGTATCCCATTTTTCGCAGGATGTGGGCCCCATGGAAGAAGCTTGAGGCAGAACGCCAGCAGCAGACTCTGCTCGGGGGGTTATCGAGGTAATAGTATGGAAGAGGAAGTCACTTTCGGCACACTGGATCCACGACCGGCAAAGAAGGATCCCACCAAGACCTTGTATATCGGCAGCGATGAATCTCTCAAAGGGGATAGTTTCGGGGGGCTTACTGTTGCGGGTGTTTTGGCGGACGAGAACCTGCGGGAACGTCTGACGGCCTTTGGTGTCTGTGATTCGAAACGTATCTCTAATACCAATATCCCGTTGATTGCGCAGCGTGTAAGGGAGGTTGTCAAGTACAGCGCAGTCTATTCGATCTTTCCAGAAGAGTACAATAAGTTTTCACAGACCGGTTTGATGAACCGGTATCATAATCAGGTGGCTGATGATATCATCAGGAAGCTCAAAGATGATCTGGGTGATATCTCGGACCTGCGCATCGTGCATATTGTGGATAAGTATCCGGGCGCCACAGTGGGAGATGTTATCGAGACAAAAGCGGAATCGCAATATCCGGAGGTTGCTGCGGCTTCTATCCTTGCCCGCGAGGTGGCGCTTGAGCAGTTTCGTGTGCTGTCTGAGCGCGCAGGGTTTCGGTTGCCGTTGGGATCTACTCATGTGCAGGATGCTCTGGTGCGTCTGAAGCGAGAAGGGCTACCTCCTGCAAAATTTGTCAAGTTGCATTTCAAGAATGTGCAGAGAGTACTGCAGGGGCGATGAATTGTGGCGCGCTTAGTGTTCATGGGGACCGGTGCGGGAGATCGAGGCATGCTGTGTCAGGATATAGCGACAAGTTCGCTGTATCTGCAGATGGATGGTCTTTCGTTCATTATTGACCCGGGTCCCGGCACATTGGTCAATGCAGCCCGTTTTGGGATTCATTTGGAGCACTTGGATGGAATTGTTCTGAGTCACCCGCATCCTGACCATAGCGCGGATGTCAACTGTCTAGTCGATGCCTTGGCAGGCAAGAATAGCTTCCTTCTGGCAAATTCTTTGTGTCTTGATGGTAATGAGTCGTATTATCCGGTTATCCAGAAGTATCAGCAATCTGTGCCTGCATTGGTGAAAGGATTAGTGTATGGTGAGTCTGTGCAGATTGGCACAATCACGTTCAGCGCAATAGAGAATCCTCATCTGGATTGTGGTATGGGATTCCTGATACAGGGGAGCCGCACAGTAGGGTATGTGGGCGACGGGACGCTTGAAGGGGTTGCGAAGTATTACAGTGATGTTGATGTCATGATACTCAATCTTCTTTATCCTCGCAGTTTTCCAGGGGTGCCGCATGTGCATGCCAGTTTTGAGTGTGCAGTGGATTTTCTCAGGGCTACGGTGCCTGGCAAGGCATATATCCAGCATTATTCCATGCAAATGCTTGAGGCAGGGCCGGAACAGCAGGCAGAGCTTCTGACGCAAGCATCAGGGGTGTCTGTCAAAGCAGCTCATGACGGGTATGAGGTGCAGTTTTGAGAGTGTGGTGGGAGGACGGCTACCGCGACCATATCACCATAAACCTTATAAATGCCTTCTACTGCTTCATATGTATAAAACTACTGTTATTGTAGGTAGGAAAGATAAATGGAGATAGATCCAATAACCGGCTTGCCCAAAGATCTAGGGGCTTTCGAGGAAATTTCCAAAGAAAGTCAAGTGATCTCTGTTTCTATGATCAAGAAGAAGTTCGGAAAGAGCTATACGATCATTGAAGGTCTTGAAGGAAAAGGTATCGATATCAAGCACGTTGCCAAAAGCCTCAAGAGCAAGTTTGCGTGCGGCGGGACGTATAAGGACGGTCGCATCGAGCTGCAGGGAGATTATCGCTCGCGTATTAAAGAAGCGCTTGCAAAACTGGGTTTCGAGCCAGAGAACATCCAGGTCAGATGAGGACCTGATGTAATTTTTTTCTTTTGTGCTTTTATTCTGCAACGTACATTTGTTAAGTATAGAGGCATCTGTATCCGGACATTCGAGGTATTGTAGTTGATATGCTGTCGCAGATGCATAAAGGCAATCTTTGTATTGCCTCGACGTTGATAAGAATGCTTTCAGGCAGGAAAGCTTCTACATTGGACGAGGCTGTTGCGGTAGATTTGATGCGCGCCATAGATGAGGCGGGTCATGAGCGCGCCTGCATGCACGGAAAAGAGAGGTTGCGTAGCTATGCTGGACTCAATGGCCTGTTGGCCAGTAATGGGATTGATGTCTGTTCGGTCTGATATGGAATGGCAGACGCAATATGCATATTCAGATTCCATAATCAAAGATGGGTACGGCCATATTGTTGATGTACGTTGGAATGTATAGTGTCCGGCTCAGGAACTCGTTTTTCTTCTTTTTTGAGAAAATCATTTATGAAATTATTGTGCGGTATGCATGGCATGTATAATCTGAAGAGTGAGATAAACATGTGCGGATACGCTTTCGAGTATATCGCGCGCATTATTTTGCGAAGGCAGCGAAAGAATAATTTTATTTTTCTAGTGAATCGATTTGATTCTATCCAGAAGATTGTTGAAAAGTATCGTTTTGATGTGGGCAAAGTGCACAAGGTCATGACGTATCTTGCAAGGAGTAAGTGTCGATGCGATGTGATAGAGTTTATTGTAGATGCGCAGCGGCAAGTGCAGGATATCGTGTTCTATGAGATAAAGACCACTCGGAGCACACGGCGTTTGAATCTTGATGTATGTCAATCAAGTTATGCCTTCATGAAGTTGATGCAGGATACTTTTTCCTGTGATTTTTACGTTGTGCAGATACAGCTTCTCTCAAACTGGAACTTTACTTGTGCTGTGTTTCCCGCATCCTCATGCTCTCTGCGGATATACAATTCACAGACTAGTAAGACAGTCGGGTATCAGAACTAGGCGGAGAGGCTGGTCGGAGTCCCTTTGGACGTATGAAGGTTATCTATGGTTGTGCAGTACTCAGATCAGGAGAATAGCGAAGGGTGGATTGTTACGAGTCCTACGAGTAACTCGAGAAATCTTTGATTTCGATGATGTTCAAATCAACTTTAGATAAAAAGTTGACAAAGCTATAGTGCGTTTCGCCTTTTGGCTCAAGCACACGAAGATGTTCTAATCCGACGGAAGAATAGCGAAGGGTGGATTTGAACCACCGACCTCCGGGTTATGAGCCCGACGGGCACTCCTGACTGCCCCACTTCGCTAGAAGTGGGGTACAGATAGCCCTTTATAAAACTTTGTGTGGGGCAGTTTAGAGCCCGTCGATGATGATCTGATCGTTTTGCATCTTTTGTGTGACGAGGCGGGCATATGCGTTCATGACCTTGATACCAGTCTCGATTCCTTGTGAAGTATGTTTGATTCCAAATACAGGGGCAGAGATACCGTCGCATGTGAATACTTTTCCATTTTGCATAATATGTATATTCATAGGTGTGCTTTCATCCACGTGAACATCTAAGCTCTTATGTCTTGGTGTTTCCTGAGTATTCGATTCTACTGTGGCCTTGTCAAGAGCGTGATCAATACTTTGCTGAACAAGTTGCTGTACGACGAGAGGTTCATAAGGATGGTCCAACGTGGGCTGGATATAGAATGCAAAAGTAGGGTTGGTATCCTGATCCTGTATATCCATGCCGATCACTTGGTAGCCTTTTGAGGCTATGTGTTGTAGACGTGTATCGTCATTATACAGAAGAGCAATCGCATCATGGGTACAGCTGAGTCCTATACTATTCCCGTTTTGATCGCAGATACTCTTTATCAGGCCTTCTCGCACATGCCTTTTTAGTTCATCTACGACTGTTTTTTCAATATCATACATTGCGTGCTCATTCAGTTCGAGGGGGAATATGCCTCCTTCTGTCATATACCGGACAGGTGAAGAGGAAGAGGATTCTTTATTGAAAAGATGAGAATATTCGAGGGTTATCCTTTTTGTAAGCTCAAGATTCTGCCGTGTGCGCCTGAACTCGAAGATAGGAGCTCTGATGCCCAGTGGTCTTGGGACTTCTCCTCCGAACATGACGTACGCTTGAATCTTTCCGTCGAATTGCACAGAGTATACACCTTGCTCGATATCTGAAAAGATGGTCATGCGATGCCCTTTGTCATCTGCGTGGTTGCTTGGTCCGAGGACTTTTCTTCCTGCCGTAAGGAGCATATCTCGTATTCTATTGGCAGCCATAGTGTGGTCTACGTTGGGTTGTACATGATAGAAGAATGAGCATGAGTCACGGCTCCATCCAGTGAAGATATTGGTGAGTCTGTATCCTTTTGCGAGTAATTGTTCTTCACATTTCTGCGGAAATGCCATGTCTATTGCAGTATCTCTATCGCGTGGCATGTAGATGGGAGGAGTCTCAGCTCCAGTAGAGACTGCTATGGTCGGTTGTAGTGTCATCTCTTCTCGCGCTTTTCTCTCTCGTTCAAGAGCATTGAAGGCGTTGAACTGGAGTCTTCCCATTCTTTCTTGGGGTCGGCTGAACAAATTCATATGGGCAAGGTTGGAATATGGTGCAACAGAATCGTCAGACATTATGAAGGGGTGGGTGGATAGGAGTACTTAAGATTTTTTCTTGTGCATCCTCTATTTTCTTATCGATATATTTATATAGAGTCAGAAAGTCCGCTGTATTGTTATTCGGTATATGCCGCGGTCGCATAGCCTGGTATTGCGCAGGATTGCTAATCCTGTTCCTCACGGAATCGTGGGTTCAAATCCCACCCGCGGCGTTTGGCTCATTGCTCACTTATGGTGGGCTTTGAACATCTTCGGAATGTTTTCTGATATTCCTTGAGTTCTCATTCTTTTAGAATTTCGAACAATCCCACCCGCGGCGTTCTTACTATTCTCGCTTTCGCTTCAGATAATAATCTGGCCGAGTGTGTGATTTTTCAAATCCTGCTTGAAAATCTAGGATTTTCTGCACAATGCTCAAAGCAAAGCTTTTCGGTTGCACCCGCGGCGTTTGGCTCATTGCTCACTTACGGTGGGCTTTGAACATCTTCGGAATGTTTTCTGACATTCCTTGAGTTCTCATTCTTTTGGAATTTCTAACAATTCCACCCGTGGCGTCTTTTCCATAAGCGGTATTTGAACATCTTCAAGAGGAAGGTTCTGTGTCCATTTTCCAGTCAACGAATTCAGAGAGTTGTGTTGTAGATAATCAAGCCTAATCTATCTGGGGGTTCCTGTAATCCCAATCAGAAGTGCAAGCGACGGGTCCAGCATAGTTGAGAGCAGGATCTACAATTAGTGGTTCCCCTGCAGAATTTGTATATCTGACCCATGCGTGACCGTGCTGCGTGTTGCTTGATCGGTTAATCCGTGCATATCCGTTTAGAATACCTTGGGCTACAAGATTTTCGAGTATGAGTCCAGCAGTTATTGCCATGTGTTTGCATACACCTGTTCGTGCAGACAGGAAAAATCCGATGTCGACCTTTTGTTCAGCAGCCACGTTATTTTGTTGTAGTGCATATATTGGGTCGTTTGAATCATCAAAGCTTTCTCTGGTGACTTTTGTGACTGTAGAAAGTATTTGTCCTTTCAAAGGGATTCCTAGGCATGCAGGGGTCCTGATAAGGGTTTGTCGAGTAAGGTGATCGACGGATTCTGGATTAGCTACAATAGCTTCCGATTCTGTCTCACTCAAGTATACGCCCTGGCTAATCGGAGTCTCTCTGGTGATAACATGACGTCCCTGGTACATCAACCATCCATTTTGCCAATACATGCGCTGACATAGGCGTTGAGTGGCAATTATTGTCTTTTTCCACATAGTGCGGGGTAAGCGCACCATGTTTATAATGTTTTAGAATCGTTTCTGAAGCTCTATCCGAGATATATTTTGTAAGGAAGCTCAAGAATGTAGAAGAAGGAGTGGACAAATTTGATCGGCAGATTACAATAATATTTTAACACATATTGCATTGTGGTCACTAATATCTGGGATTATCTTTAATTCTTGAAGAACTCCTGAACGAAGAACAAAATAATCTAATGTTTGTTCTTTTGAAGGATAAGAGACATACTCCCTAAAGCCGTAAGACGTATTTCGGGGAAAGATTCTGAGGAATTCTTCAGGGAGCATGTTAAAATCTCCTGCAAGTATATTTGATGGTGGAATTTCATCTACTTCTAATGTTCTTGATTTACTGTATTTACTTAAATGAAGATTGGTGAGAGAAAAGTCTTTGAACTGGTATCTTACTGCTAATCTAGGCCATCTATCTAACCCCTTAGTAATTGGAAGTATTTTCTCCCTTTTCACAGATGGTAGTTTTGACAGCATTCCTAGACCTTCCAATAATTTTCTTTTCTGCAACACACCTTTTCCGTAGTCTTTAGAATGATCATGAGATATCGAAAAATCCAAATATTCAAAATGTAAGATTTGATTTATGATTTCAAGTGAAGATTTGCATTTGGTTTCTTGTGCAACTTCTTGGAAAACGATGATGTCTGCATCTTCTTTCTTCAATAGCCTTGCACTTTTTTCTATGTCTGCAGTATTTATTTGCAATCCAAGGTTGCAAGTAATTATTTTCATAAATATTATCTGATAAACATTTTTTTTAAATTGTGTCATTATGACTAAGTTATGGAAGTTGTCATGCTTGATATCGTTAAGAACACCAGTGTATTGCAGGTGTGGATCTACTCTGCAAGTCGCTCGTAATCTTCTGGGCGCGCATCTTGTGCATGAGACCCAGTATGGTATCACCGTCGGTCGTGTAGTAGAGGCTGAAGTCTATCTCCATGATGATCCCGCTTCTCATGCGTCCAGGGGGCTACCGGAGCGAAATAGGATAATGTATGGACCCCCGGGATTAGCATATGTGTATCTGATTTATGGGCGCTACTGTCTCAACTGCACGACTAACCAGGAAAGAGTTGGGAAGCTGTGCTGATCAGGACCTTGGAGCTATTAGAGGGTGTGGAGTTGATGAGGGAGAGGAGGCAGAAAAGTGATTTTGCTAATCTTTGTTCTGGTCCGGCAAAGCGGTCTGTGACTCATCAGATTCTCTGCATTGGACGGAGCAGGCGCGTAGGGATATCTGCTGGTCAGGATTGACGTATCGCCTTTTTCATAGAAGACAATCCCTTTGTGCCAGTATAGCATCAATATGAATAGAACTCAAGCAAGAGTTTATAAGGGCAGGCATCTATGTGCAGGAGTATGATGCCGCGGATCCTCTCTGCTCTGGTTGTGGTGGGTCTCCTATTGCTCAACGCATGTGCGGTCCAGGATCCAATCGACTCTTTTGAGGATTGTGTTGAGGCAGGGTATCCGGTCCTAGAAAGCCATCCACGACAATGTGTGGTGGACAGCCAGATTTTTGTGGAGCAATTGCGCGATACTACTCTTGTCTCATGCTCCGAACCTCGCCCTGAATTCTGTACGCAAGAGTATATGCCAGTCTGTGCGCTCAAGGATAACGGGGTTCGTTGTATTACCACGCCATGCCCCAGCTTCGACGCAACTCCTGAACCGAATGCGTGCGAGGCGTGCGCTGATGCTGCTACGATGGGTTATTATCAAGGTGCTTGCCAGGAGCATGCATTTGTCGTGTGCGAGCTGACTGTGACGGAGTTTAATGTAACGCAGATGGCAGAGGATGCGGGGTGGATCTGTGTAGATACCTGTCCTGGCAATTATGATGAGTATGTGACGCAGGTTGGCGCGCGTATGTGCATACAGCATTACGGAGCTGATGACATTGAGCAGTGGCCGGTCTGTGATCGGAGTACGGTGGATTGTGAATGCGTCAGGGCCATAGAGACTACTCGTGGGGACCCAGTTGAGAATCCTATGTATCGTTGTGTACCCGAGCAGTATGCGGAGCGACTTCTTTTCCGAAGTGGGCAGCAACGTCTCGACGAAGAAGGCAATGAGAATGTGCTGATCGCTTAAGCCGCATCGTTGTGCAGGATTGAGCCCAGGAGTGCTGTGTATGACTGTATGTGCAATGGCTGGAATGTGGTAAGCGTATCTTGCGTGTCCTTATGCATTTGTGCAAGATATTGTTCTGCAGCGGAGAAAGGGAGTAAGGTGTCATTGACCTTGATCTCTTCCTCGGAGTCCAGCATCCGTCTCAGAATATTCTGATGTTCCAGGAGGTTTACTGTCGTTGCAGCAGAGAATCCTTGGCGGATTGTCTCATAGTCTACAGGTTCATAGGCTTCCTTGCGCATGAGAGAACGTGCAAGGTCTGCAGTGAGTATGGCTCCTTGGCGGGACACGGGTACGTCAGTATCTTTGAGTATCCCCATCATGATCAGAGTCAAACCTTGCAGGTGCTCATGGTCAAGCAACTCAGGCAGTGTGGCGCCGCTCTCGAATCTATACAATATGCTATGTAAGGGGTCGCCGTTACGCGGCTTATGTACATAAGGCTGAGGTAGGCAATCAAGCAGGCTCTCTGGGTCCCGCCCTAGGTCGTATCCTAACGCATCTGCGAGCTGAGAGTGTCCATTCATCACGTGATAAATCGCTCCATTCTGGAATGGAGTATACGCATCTATAGCGCCTCTTGGCGAGGAAAGTTCTCTTGGTACTGGTGTAGTCATATCTCAGAAGGAATTTGCAGCGTATATAAAAATATACCCATTTACCCCGGGGGCGGTCCCATAGATGAAAGCTGCAAATTGGATATTCTGCTTTCTGCTCTGGTGTGGAGTTTGCTCAATTAGGAATGACTGGCCCTCCTCCTATTCTGATTTATGGATCGGTCTTTTTTGCACAATCTCGCATTTTTCATAAAATATATAAAGGAGGAAAGATTCTTTTCGTTGACTTAAAATCAACAAGAGGGATGGATATGGATATACAACCATTAGGACCACGGGTACTTATCAAGCCCGTAGAAGAGACTGAGAAGACATCGGGAGGGATCTTTATCCCGGATTCTGCCAAGGAGAAGAAGAAGGAAGGCGAGGTCCTTGCAGTAGGTACTGATAAGGAAGGAAAGCCGCTGCCTCTGAGTAAGGGGGATCGCATCCTTTACGGCGGATACAGTTCCGATGATTTCGAGATGGATGGCAACACGTATATCATCCTGGATTACAAGGATGTGCTTGCTAAGCTAGCATAGGTGATGATACATGAGTTCGAAGCAAATAATGTTTGATGAGGATGCGCGACAGGCTATTCTGAAAGGGATTGACAAAGTTGCAAATACTGTTAAGATAACGCTGGGTCCCAAGGGGCGTAATGTGATCCTTGACAAGACAACCAACCCAACTGTCACAAACGATGGTGTGACTATCGCAAAGGAGATCGAACTGAAGAACAAGTTCGAGAATATGGGTGCTAAGCTGATCAAGGAGGTGGCATCCAAGACGCAAGACAATGCAGGGGATGGTACAACAACGGCTACACTGCTTGCGCAGTCCATGGTGACTGAAGGGCTGAAGAATATTACGTCGGGTGCAAACCCTATCGATGTCAAGCGTGGCATTGAGAGAGCCACTGCAGAGGTTGTGCAGTATCTCAAAAAGAAGAGCGTGGATGTAGATAATAAGGAAAATATCAAGCAGGTCGCTACCATTTCTGCTAATAATGACGAAGAGATCGGTGCGCTGATTGCTGAGGCTATGGAAAAAGTCGGCAACAACGGGGTCATTACGGTTGAAGAGGCTCGTAGTATCGAGACTGACCTTGAGATGGTGGAAGGAATGCAGTTCGATCGTGGTTTCGTATCTCCGTATATGGCTACGGACAGTGAAAAGATGGTCTGTGAATTCGAGGATCCATATATCCTTTTGACGGACAAGAAGATTACGACGATGAAGCAGATCGTGCCAGTTCTGGAGAAGGCTGCAAATGACGGCCGACCATTATTCATCATTGCGGAGGATGTCGAGGGCGAAGCAGTCGCTACGTTAGTCCTTAACATCCTGCGGGGAACAATCAAGGTCTGTGCCATCAAGGCACCTGGATTCGGGGATGATCAGAAGGAAATGCTCGAGGACATTGCTGTTCTGACTGGCGGTACTGTAATCAGTGAAGAGAAGGGGCTCAAGTTGGAGAATTTCACTGAAGATATGCTGGGATCGGCGCGTAAGGTCCGCACGGACAATGAGAAGACGACAATCGTTGAAGGAAAGGGTCAGAAGGAAAAGATCCAGTCCCGTAAGCAGAAGATTGAGTCGCAGATCAAGCTGGCTGACAGTGAGTTTGCAAAGGAGGACTTGCAGAAACGACTGGCAAAGCTTGGAGGCGGCGTGGCTGTCATCAATGTCGGTGCTGCGACTGAGACTGAGATGAAAGAGAAGAAGATGCGTATCGATGATGCTCTTCATGCGACCAAGGCAGCTGTGGAGGAGGGCGTCGTGCCAGGAGGGGGAGTGACACTCTTCCGTTCCATGAAAGCTCTTGAAAGTCTCAGTCTGGAGGGTGACCAGCAGGTCGGCGTTAATATCGTGCGTCGGGCCCTTGAGGAGCCTATCCGGCAGATCGCCATCAATGCCGGCAAGGAAGGTGCAGAGGTGCTTTCCAAGGTCCGGTCGGCTGATACTGAGGCTATCGGTTACAACGCCAAATCAGATACTTACGAGGATCTTTTCAAGGCAGGAGTTATCGATCCGACCAAGGTAGTGCGTAACGGCATCCAGAATGCGGCATCCATTGCGGCGATGGTGCTGACCACTGAAGCGGTTGTTGCTGACTTTGATGATGAGAAGGACGAAGCATCGCCTTCAATAATCATATAGATCGACTTTAGTTGCCGTGGCTGTGCCCGGTCTTTTTTTCTTTCGTTTCTTTCTTTCTCTCTCTTTGTTTCGTGCTATCTTGTTACCATTTACCAATAGGTTCTTGCGTAAATATTTATATAGAAGTATCGTTTCCCTTCTGTTAAATCATAAGGTGGAAGCATGAGCGGAAGAGAATACCAAGGAACGTTATCTCGGGAGCAATATGGAACCGTAGGAAAAGCAGTAGTGGCGCAGTTGGCCGGGCGGTATTGTGGAAAACTACCATTTCCGATGGATGGAAGTGTGTCAGTACGAGCGTCAATGCTGGAAAAACTTCAAAAACGCACTGGAGCTTCTTTGTTAGGACGTATCCACTCTGCTCGCACACGAGATTATTCTAATGTTGGTGTAGACATGCTTTATGATAGTAAGGCACCGGATGTTCTCGGTCTTCGAAAGGCTACATTAGCCCTGCTGGAGGATGCAGACACACCAGAGGCAGGGTTCCAGGAATTGGGGCATGCGGTAATGGATGCATATGCTCAATATCAAGATCGGCAGAATCCAAATTTTCATCCGGGTTTGTTCGAGAGTCGTTTTGAGGCTGTACTTTCCAGAAGGGGATATATGCCGACTTCATCGATGAAGGTGGTCGAGACACTTTCATCGGTCCGAAGAGCAGAAGAAGCAGAAGCTGAAAAAGCATGCAATAGGAGAATGTGAGAGGATTGTGTGAGCCTTCCAGCCGTCCGGGGTCGACCGTTTCAACGAAGTGATGAGAATTCTGTTCAAGAACGCCGATCAGAAAAAATCGGACGTGGTCCAGTAAATTGGGGATTGGAAAATATCCCGAATCCATGGTAATTTTTATAATTGACCGATATACATGGACTGTATGAAGAAAAAAATTCTCCTTCACGTATGTTGTGGTCCGTGTTCTACACATTGTATCGAAGTGCTGAAGCAGGAATATGATGTCACGCTTTACTTTGCGGGCTCAAATATCTTCCCGCAGGAAGAGTACGAGAAAAGACGTGCTCAAGCGCGAAAGGTTGCGATGCATCACGGACTAGAGATGATTGAGGAGGAGTATGATCATCACGCATGGCGAAAGTTTATTCAAGGACTCGAATCCGAACCAGAAGGTGGGAAGCGGTGTGAAGTGTGCTTCCGGTTCAATCTCGCAAAGGTGGCATCATACGCAAAAACCCACAGCTTTGATCTGTTCACCACTACACTGACTGTGAGTCCCCATAAGGATGCACGAGTAATCTTTGCTATTGGAGAGTCTCTGGGGAATTTTGTGCCTATAGATTTCAAGAAGAAAGATGGATTCAGGCGTAGCTGTCAATTGAGCAGAGAGCAGGGGCTGTACCGTCAGAATTATTGCGGCTGTGAGCATTCTATGTCTCAGTCCTCCCTAAGCAAGAGCATGGCATCTCCGAGAGAGTAGAACCGGTATCCCAGATCGACAGCGACCTTGTATGCGTGCATGATCCTTTCCTTTCCCATGTAAGCGGACACCAGAAGAAGAAGAGTGGAT
>CAZMDB010000030.1:13625-14303 GCA_964565095.1 uncultured Methanosarcinales archaeon
ATGGAAGTTTGTTATGATTCCGTCAAAGCGGCTTTTGAATGTGTAGCCTGGGTAGATGAAGATATCAGTATTCCCGCGTTGCGCAACAATCTTTCCTTGATCGTCACTGGTGGATTCGAGAGTGCGTACTGCGGTTGTGCCCACCACGATGAGCCGTCCTTTGCGGTTATTGATGATATCTGCGTTGATTTCGTCCACTTCATACCATTCAGTGTGCATCTTATGATTCTGGATGCTGTCCCGGATAGGCATGAAAGTCCCTAATCCTACATGCAGGCAGACACGTGCGATCCGGATTCCTTTTTCCTCAATTCGTTCCAGGAGAGCATCCGTGAAGTGCAACCCTGCTGTTGGCGCTGCCAGTGAGCCTGATTTGTTAGAATACACTGTCTGGTATTGGGAATCGGTATCCAGCTCCTTCTTTATGTAGGGTGGGGTCGGAAGGCTGAAAAGGCGATCGCGTATGCTTTGCGTAATAGGTGTGTTAAATTCTACGATATACATGTCATCTTCCTTTGAAATGACCGTGCAGAAAAGCTTCTCAGCAAATTGGAGGGTGTGGCCGGGGCGGCAGCGCGTGCTCTTGATCTTGCAGAGTTGACGGGTTTCCGAAAAGGGTTGGCTGAGGAGTAGTTCTACTTTTCCTCCTGTGCTTTTTCTACCCTGGATACGCGCTCG
>CAZMDB010000031.1:0-14136 GCA_964565095.1 uncultured Methanosarcinales archaeon
GGAGATGCCATATGCACTTGGCGTCTTCTTGAGGTCCTCAGGTAGCAGGAAGTGCCATTGTCTACGGGCGAACCGCGCCGCGATCCACGGCTGCGCACCGAAGGTCTGTGCAAAATCCATGAAAGCCTGCATTTCAGTATCAGGAAGATAGCGGGTGCCTGATTTGATGGATTTGCATTCGAGAGCCAAAAGACGGGAGCCATTGCTGGCAAGGATATCACAGGAAGGGTAGCGTGATGATCCGGATCCAGCTACGCGGATGGCAGCAAATCCTGCTTTCCAGAGCAGATGGATCAGCTCCCTTTCAGCCGCGATCCCCTTGGATTTTCTGGACATACGAGTACATGGTATGCATGGGTTAAAAGGGTTTGTGGGTGCTCATGACCAGTGGGAATGTGATTATTTTTTCCTAAAAGTATTAAAATGGCTCCCGGCTACATTGCTGCATGCGTAATCGCAGAATACCTTTTCTTATAGGGGGTGTTTGTGGCATCGTGGCACTTTTTCGTATCGTGCTCTCCTTTTTGCATGAAGGATTTTCGTATCCCGCATATTTTCTGCTGCGACAATCTGCCTCTGTCGCAGGGTCTGCTGCTCCTTTTTTCTTTGATCCACTCTCATACGGAGGTAGATGGTTAGCATTCAATCCGCTCTATGCGTATCTGATTGGCGGACCTGGGGCTCTTTTCGGTGTGGAGGAGGTCATGCGGATCCTGCCGAATCTGATAGCTGCAACAGTACCATTAATGGCGTATCTGATTAGTATGCATCTGATAAAGGACCGAAGGATAGGGGTCCTTGTAGCTTTGTTCAGTGGCTTTATCCCGATACAATCAGCAGTGATGCACAATTCGGCCCACGCATTCTCTTTTGTGCTTCCGCTCTCGTTGCTTACGACATATTTGCTACTTCGGCAGAAATATGCGGCGTGTTTCTGGGTCGCACTGGCTTTTATTGTATTTCACCCAGGTTCATGGTTGTGGATCCTTGGATTCGGGTTCTATCTTCTTTTCTCGTGGCTGGAGCACATCAAGACTCCACAGGTGCAGAAGGAGTTGTTCCTTACTCTACTGTTGGCTGCTGCACTGTGGCATATCATTATTTTCAAGAATGCCTTGACACAGCACGGCGTCGGTATCATATGGCAGAATGTTCCACTAAGCATTCGTGCAGCCTTATTTGTCGATTTCAACCTTTTTTCAGTACTCTCATTTGTCGGGATAGTGCCTCTTGTGGGCGCAGCTTGGGCGATATATCATCAATTCTATCGCTCCCGGGATACTCGGTCATTGTTCCTGGTCGCGCAGATAGTTGCAGGGTTCGTGTTGTTGTGGCTCACTGTGGTACGGTACGAGGAGGGGTTGATGTATTTCTCGCTGTGGCTGGTGATGCTTCTTCCGGTCTTTTTTGGACGATTCTTCGCATATCTCGAACGCACCAAGTTCCGTGCGACGACGTCGCTCATGTGGGTCGGTGTTCTTACTCTATTCTTCCTTACTGCGGTGCTGCCCTCTGTCTTTTTCAGTCTGGAGAATCCAGGCCCTGACGAGGATTATCTGCAGATGCTCAGCTTTCTGCAGATGCATACTCCAGCAGATGCTACAATCATTGATGCTCCTTCACGTGGGCAATTGATTACCGCAAAAACTGGAAGGAAGACATTTATGGATACTGAATTCATGCTTGCGCCGAATCCAGATACCCGATTACGTGACCTGGAACGATTCTACACATCCAGCATATCGACCCAGGCTTTGGAGGTGCTGGCGGATTACCAGATTACGTCATCGTATGTGGTGTATGATTCCAACTCGCAGGAAAAATATTGGGACAGCACTGCACGTTTCGCGCAGGATACCCGATGCTTTGTTCCTATCTATGCCCAAGAGGGGTTGGTTGTCTATCAGGTTATGTGCCGATTGGTGCCTGCGGGGGGAGATGAGGAATGAAATTTGCCAGATCTTTGCCTGCGATAGCACTTCTTGTGATAGTCTCGACTGCTGTAATTCTTATTGCGACCTCAAGGATATCAAGTGAGGCGCCTCTGTTGGTCGGGAGCGCGTCATATGCGCTCTATGATGCCGCTTTCGATGTGGATCATCCACTGTCATTGTATCTAGAGCTGTTATCGCGGCTGTCCTTGTCGGAGGTCACTGCAGGGGCTATCACTTTTGGTTTGCTTTCGTTGTTGCTTGGATGGATGTTACTGCGGCGATATAATCTGGGGTACGGGCAATCTCTATTCATATTGGCTGTATGGGCGATCTCTTATACTTTTTTGGGATCACTATTCTCTTCCGGTATTATTCCTGCTGCCTTCTGTATCCTTTTTGGGGCCTCACTCCTATTTTTGATGGGACGCAGGATATTAGCTGGTGTCTTTCTGCTCCTATTGCCTCTCATCTCACCCATCGTGTCTCTGGGAGCTTACGTCTTGTTCTTGCTGTTCTGTAGCTTTGATAAACGTTCATTACGATCAGCGTCACTCGTATTAATGCCAAGTGTAGTGGTGTTTGTAGTGATAGTGTATGAGCATTTACGGAAAAATACGCTTCTCTTTTTGCGACCACAGGTGTCAGTCCTTTTCCAAGAGCTTGGGGTGTATCAGGGCGCGCCGCTTCTTCTGTTTCTCCTCTCGCTAGGAGGAGCACTGTTTTTCTGGAGAAGAGCGTTGAAAGTATCCTATATTCTTGGTGGGATCCAATTGGTCCTAGCCACATTATTTCCTGTTGTCTTGCCATTTGCGTCCCTTCTTGTCACTCTGCTGGCGGCCCGCACATTCCTGCTCATCAATCAAGCTTCTTGGAAGCTAGAGTTGTCGCGTAAAGCATTCACTGTGATATTCCTGCTGGCAATCATCTTTTCCACTATGACCGGGATGTTGGAAATAATCCATGAGGATCCGCGAGCAGAACAGATGCAGTCGCTGCAGGCTTTGGAGGAATTGTCCAGTGCGAAGATTCTGACAGATCCTGAGATAGCGCCAATAGTCTCTGTGTTGTCAGCAAAGGAGACATACCCTGCGTCCGCTGCTGAGCACAGGACTGCGCTGGTAGTCTTGCGAAACCCATCCTTTTTTGCGGTGACAGATTTCCTTGCACAGAACAATATTTCTTATATCTATGTTACCGCAGACATGCTTAGCGGCAATGTCTGGAATCATACAGACCAGGGATTATTGCTGGTGTTGACCAATAATAACACATTTACAGAGGTCTATGAGGATGGCTATGCGCAGATCTATCATTTCAAGGACTTGCAGAATCAGACAGGGCTTTCAAGGAGCGTCTGATTTTTTTTGGATCACTTATACGAGCGTGGGTATGAGGGAATAGGAGCCATCTGGTGCTTTGGTGCATATCGACAAAAATCACCAACAAGTCGGGCCGAGATTTAAAGACGCCCCAGGAATCCACAAGAACATCCAGGTTCCTTTTCGTGTCTTCAGTGATGATGTATGCACGCTTCCCCTCAGAAGGAAGTGATGCGGGATCCAAGGTCTTGGTGCAGAGGATATGTTCGGTGTTCCCGTTTTTACGGACTAGGATTAACCCACTATCTTCTGTCCGCAATTCCTTGATGGATCTAGTGAACAGGTCTTTATGCCTGAAATATGAGTATGCCCATTCCCGTAACGTCTTCATCGTGTGGATACCCGATCTATCTGATTAAAAAGTTAATCTTTTTGGAATCATTTGCTCTGATTCTTTGTGGTAGTATTGTGTGTCAGGTAGGGACGAAGTTCTCCTACGTAAGAGATTACAGGCATTTTTGTGCCATCAGGCATGATGAGGGCAGGTTCCTTGATGTCGTAAATGCTTTTGAGATAATTCAAGGTCGGCTCGTTCTGGTACTCGATGTCGAACGAGAATATGACCAAAGTATCGTTATATTGGTTAGCAACTTCTTGGAGCACATATCCCTGGGTGATGCTATCCTGATCGTCCACTTCGAAAAAATAAAGAATGGCCTGCTTCTCTTCGGCGCAGTTGACTTGTATATAATCAAGAAGTTGCAGCAGGCGTATCTGGCTCTGTATGTATCTTCGTTTCCACGTGTCGAATTCTTTCTTGAGAAAGATACTCTGTCCCTTGTAGATGGCCATATCCGATCCCAGTTCACTAATGTCTTCCCGTAGGTTCCACAGCTGCAATTCTAGTCTTGCGCAGGCTTCTATAGAATGGGTCTGATAAAGCTGCTGCTCAAGAAGGTAGGCTTCAGTCTTCAGTTGGGTCACTTCATAGCTTTTCTGTATTTCCTGCATCCTCAAGAAGTCGAGAGTATAGCTTCCCAGATACCCAAGAGAGAAGAGTAGTACAGTGATGCAGAAGCTAAAGATGATGGCTTTGCGTAATGTCTGCTCCATGTGATCATCCCGGGATGTTCAGGTACTTGAGGATTTCTTCCTGTGTTGCGTATCTTCCTATCTTGTAACGGTAATCTACAATGAGAGCTGGCGCAGTGGAGATCGAATAGAAATTCTCAATGAATCCCAGTTCTGGTGCATATTGGTATTCCATAGCGAAGACAGATATGTTCTGCTCCCCCAATCTCTTAACGATCGCGTCAAGTTCCCATCCCTGTTTCTGGGACAGTTTATAATAATCAGGATTCATGGACTCTTGCTGCGCTGTCTGGGGATCATCATAGAAGAAAAGGATAACAGGATGTGTCTTGTTGCATAGGTTCTTGAGCTGTCGGATCTGGATATACGCTTTCGCCTGCATGAGGTGATACCGTCGCTTGAGCATATCATACTCATCATCGTGCAGAGTATCTTTGATATCCGGCTGACTCAGGGTCCGGCCGATCTGTGCTAGTTGGGCGCTCAGTGCGCTCTGCCTAGCATCGAGATGTGAACAGGTCTGTGTATCGAAATCCTGTATCAACGCGAATTCCAGAGCAGCGCTTTCGGCTGCAAGTTCGCCGGCATCCAGGGGGTCGATAGTCAAGGTGTACTGGGCAGAGATCCTGCCGGCAACCAGTCCTGCAAAAAAGAGAATGATGCCTAACGTAAACACAAGAAGAATTATGGATGTCGCTTTCCGGTTCGGTTGTGATTTTACCATTTTTTGTTCGCCTTGCGTATTTCCAGATATATGGCCCAAACCCATTGGAGCATGGTCAGTGGAGGGAACAGAAAGAGGTATATAAGTATTGGGATGGGATTACGGAAGCGGTCGTCTATGAAGCGTACTGCAAGAAAAATCATGAGCAGGCCTACAAGAGTGGTAATGAAGATAGGGAGCGTGATATGGATGCGCAGTGTCAACAGGAACTCACGGATAGAGGGTACGGTACTGAAGAGAGCCCAAAGATATCCGTCTACAAAAACCAGCCGGAAAAGGAAATGGTAAAGGCTGCTGGAAATGTTGTAGACCATAACGGCGAATGCTACCAGAAGGATGATGGGGGTTATGATATTGAGGGGAAGCTGGAACCATCCTAACATACCGAATCGTGTGTTAGCAATCATATGCTTGTATTTGCGATGGGTCTCAATAAATCCCCGGTACCAGCGGATGCGTTGTTGCCAGAAGGTGCGCAGTGTTTCAGGAGCATTTGTGTAGACCAGGCTGTTCTTACAGGAGATGACCCGGTATCCCTGTGAGCGGAGACGCACGGCAATTTCGAAATCTTCAGTAATGTTCTCGGTATCGAATCCGCCAAGATCCTTTACTGTCTCAAGGCGGGTAACACATAGGACACCGTGCGTGGTATGTAATAGGTCCGCGTCTGACATCAATTGGCGCAGAAAGATAGTGACAAGATATTCGATGCGTTGTACACGGGGGAGGAATTTGTGCGTGTTTGAGATTTTCATTGAGCTGATAATGGCCCCAACCGTTGGCTCCGAATGTTGGAAAAGCGCGATGATGTTTTTCAGGGAGTCAGGGGATACAGTAGAATCCGCATCAAGGACTGAGAAGTATTTGCCTTCTGCTTTCTTTATGGCATGATTGACAGCTGCTGCCTTGCCGCTGTTTGATTGATGGATGTATCGGACCTGCATATCAGTGTTTTTCCTGATAAAGGTTTTGACGTTCTTGCCAGTCTGGTCGGTACTCCCGTCGTCAATGACTATGATATCCATATATTTTTTTGAATAGTCGAGCTGTCGTAATGAGCGAAGGGATTCAATGACCCCGTCTTCTTCATTATAAGCAGGAATGGCGATGGTGATTTTTTCATGTTGTTTCAGTTGATACATCGGATACTCTTTGGCGCCCCCGAGATAGAGAAAGATCCAGATGAAACTGATAAAGAGTACAATAAAGATGATTCCGAGGGTGATCAGGTGAATCATTGAGGAGCTTATCCCACATCCGAATAAAAGGGTTTTGGTCATCTGCGAGAAGAGGACAGGGAAAAAGGAGTTGAGAATACTCCCTAGTGCGTTGAGGGTTATAGGGATGGGCCTGACCCGATGCTTTAAAAGTAATAATGTTTTTTCCTTTATCATGGATAAGCAATTCAGTGCCCTGGAGCTTACTCATATTTATCAGGAGGCAAAGGGCCTTGTGGAGAGTCGCGTGGATAATATCTATATGTATTCACATGATGATTTCATGTTCCGCCTACATTCTGCAGGGCGAGGAAAATCATATTTGCGCGTATGTCTTCCGGATATGACCTATCTGGCAGAGCATATCCCACCGAGTCCACCGCATCCACCAAATTTTTGCCTTCTTTTGCGTAAGCACCTAAAGGGGGCCATCCTCAAGCATGTTTATCAGGTGCCTTGGGAGCGTATCCTAGAGCTGACCTTTCAGGCAGGACTACAGCTTTATCGTGTCTATATCGAGTTGTTCGCGAAAGGAAATCTTATCCTCTGCAAGGGGGAAGAGAATACCATTGTTGCTGCCACCTTGTACAAGGAATGGTCGGATCGCGGAATCAAGCGTTTTGCACAGTATGAACTGCCACCATCTCCAGCATTGAGTGAAGATCTTGACGAAGAGCAATTTTTGTCGCGCTTCGAGGCCAGCCGGCAGGAGGAGCCGGAGATGCCTGTTTCAAAGTGGTTGGCTACGACTTTCGGGTTAGGGGGCGTGTACAGCAGGGAAGCCTGTGCTCGGGCTGGACTGGACAATATTCTTCCTCTCTGTAAGGTGACTGATGCTGCGCAGCTTTTCAGTATCCTGATGCAGATGTATACATCCAGTGACCAATCCGCCACTGTCGTGATGCAGGACGGGCAGGTGCGTGATGTAACTCCTTTTCCCATGCGCATCTATGCTGATGAGGAAGCCGAAGAATACGCCTCCTTCTCTCTTGCGATCGATCATGTCATGTCGCTTTCCATGAAGGATAGGGTGTATGAAGCAGAGATGGACCCGCGACGCAAGAAACTTGAGAAGGAAGAGAAGATCATGGAGCAGCAACGTCAGCAGGAAAAAGGGCTGACACAGCAGATCGCACACAATACCGGGATTGCTGATGCAATCTATGCTCATTATCAGCAGATATCGGATATTCTGGCAACTGTGCAAGTCCTGGCAAAGCAATATAGGGGGCAGGAACTTGCGGATAGATTACTTGAGTTACCCGGTATCTCTGACGTGGATATGAAGAGCAGGACATTGAAGGTGGACCTAGATGCGACAGAATAGGTTTTTTTCCCGGTATGAGAAATGGGGGTTCCCTCAACAGGAAAACGTAGCTCTTCCCACAGTGATACGGGTCCAGGCCAGCCGGATAGCTGATGAAGAGTTGCTTGTGCGTCTTAGGAAACGAGGAGCCAGATTATCAAAGATACCTTTTTTGCCTCATGCATATGCTTTTGAGGCAGATTTTTCCGCCTCATCCACACAAGAGTATCTGGAGGGATACTATTACATTCAGGAAACAGCTTCACAGTTGCCTATCGCACTTGTGCAGAAGGTGGTCAGTGATGCCTCTTTGATAGTGGATACCTGTGCAGCGCCAGGCAGCAAGACTACACAGGCTGCCGATATGTTTGCAGATAGTCAGATCATCGCGATGGATGCCTCGCACTCGAGGCTTGCTGCACTTCTCAATAATGTTGAGCGGATGAAGGCAGGTAATGTGATAACAATCCATAAAGATGCGGCGTATGTGGATGATCTTGGGATTTCTGCTGATATAGTTTTGCTGGATGCACCTTGTAGCGGCAATTTTGCCACTGATCCTGCCTGGATGCAGAAACGTGAACTTGAAGATTTTGGGAAGATGGCAGTCCAACAGAAGACTCTGTTAGATGCTGCATGGCAAATACTGCAGCCAGGAGGGCTACTGGTATATTCTACCTGTTCGTTGGAGAAGGAGGAGAATGAAGATGTGGTGGATCATTTCCTTTTGGTGCAGGATGATGCTGATCTGATGCCAATCGATAAAGAGCAGTTAGGAATAGGGGCGGATGGGCTGACGGAGACAAGCAGGGGTGCGCTGCGGATGTGGCCTGTCCCGCACGGTACACAAGGATTCTTTATAGCATTGCTTCAGAAGCGCATGTAGATCGACTGCTGTCAGGATGGGGATTTTGCCTCACAGACAGAGCATGTTTTCTCTTCGGGATCAGAAAAGATGGATAGAAATGGGAACATTTAAAAATGGATGCGAGTTCCCGCCCTGTATGGCAAATATGAAATCCAAGACGACCCGAAAGGTCTTTGTCAGGACGCCAGGCGGGAAAGCAAAGGTTATGCTCAAGCCGAAGAGCGGCAAGCAGGCCCGATGCCCAGTGACGAATCAGAAGCTGGCAGGTACTCCTAAGGCACGTCCAAGAAAGCTCAAAGGTTCTTCACGGAGCGTCAAGAAGCCTTCGCGGTTGTTTGGAGGTATGCTCAGTTCATGGGCAGCCCGCCGTGAGATCATCCGGCGTGTCCGGAAGTAAGGAAGCATGCTCGTCTTGCATTATAGATGAACCCAGCGCGGCGACGCCCTGGTGGATGGTGTCTGACGTGGATGAGCTGTTTCTACATAGTAGGTGATATGATATGTTCGAGATAGGTAGAGTATGTGTAAAACTTGCAGGACGAGATTCAGGATTGCGATGTGTCATTGTTGACGAGGCAGATGGTATGTTACTGATTGATGGGCAGACCCGTCGTCGTAAGTGTAATCCTGCTCACTTGGAACCAACTGCAGAGACTGTTTCTGTCAAGAAGGGAGCATCGTCAGAAGATGTTGCCAAAGCTCTAGAGAAACTAGGATATGCGATGGAAAAGAAGGGAGAATCCCGATCCGCGAAAGAGAAGCCCAAGTCCAAACGGGAGCAGAAGCCGGTGAAGAAGGAAAAACCAAAATCGGCAAAGAAAGCATCCAAGAAGAAGTCTGCTGAAAAGAAGGAAGCTGACAAGAAGGACTCTATATCTTCAGAGAAAGATTCTGCATAAGGATCTTTTCACTTTTTTTATTATGCATCATGGATCTCTTTCTTGATTCGTCTCTCTCGTAAGGTCTCAGGCAGTCGCACACCTGGTGTTATGAACTCGTTGGCGAATAGTTCGAACGGCAGGTATCTGGGTGGATTGATCTCGGGGATATTCTCTATGATCGGCAGGTCGCCAAGACCGACTTTTCCAACGAAAAGATTCTCGATATCTCCGCCTGTTTCTATATAGTTTTTCACCTTGAAGAACCCCCGTAGATAGATAGCATCTTTGGTGTACGCCCCTGGTCTGGATGTGTCGCACAGTCCTCGTTTGGCTCGTAATGTAAGACGCCAAGCGGTTTTTTCGGTAAAAAACCGCTTCATGTGCTTGTAGGTGGCCACAAAACTATGGGACAGTGCGTAATGTATAGCTACAACTCGTCCTGCGTAGTTGCGCAGGGTGGTATTGTCTAGGAGACCAGTCAGATGTTCTGCATAGACGGCAAGGCCTTCTTCAGTCTCCAGGTAATTGGCCAATCCGTGCAGGAATGTCTTGAGCGGCTGCTCTCGTCCATTCTCTGCGCGAAGCGCATGGACGCCGATCTCATGTACAATGAGCCGACGCACAAATTTTTCGGAAAACCGTTCCTTCTTGCGCAGTTCCAGCGTCTGCTTGATGGGATTGACGCGTGCGCTGGTCACCATATCCCTGTTGAGGAGTCGCCATTTGAATCCAAGGGTCTTGAAAGCCTGCCGCAGCATAGCCTTTGTCTCCTGACGTTTGATCCTTCTCTGCTTTGGGCCCTTTGGAAGCTTGAGTAACCGGTAGGCACGTTTGACCAGATCATCATTCGGATAAGAGTACAGAATCTTGGAGCGTCGGGTCATATCCTCTGTGCCAATGGACAGAAGGAATCTGATTTTCTTGAGCAGATCCCGCCGCTTGCGGTCAAGGAGTTTTTCTACTGGATTTCCCCCCAACTTAATTTCCTTAAGGACACCGAGCATGATATCAAGATACTCATCTGCAGGTTCATACCTGAAGGCCGGATTCTGAATCTTTTTTCGGAACTTCCTATACTCGGCGCGGACATTGGAGGGATTGATGCGGGAAAACTCCAGCGAGATGGAGATGTAATTAAGGAATGCATCAATCTTGATCAGGCGCTTAGAAATCATTTATGATTTTTCTGTATAGCCGGTTTAAAAATATTATGTGTCGCTGAAAAACAGACAATGGTATGCTTCGTTCTCGTTGCGTGCGCTGCTGCAGTCATTGATATATACAGGGACATCATTGACACCATGTTCCTGAAGGTGGAGGACATCATGATCAGCGTCTTTCCCAATCTCAGCAGTCAATTGATGATATGCATGTACGTGCTGTTCGGAGAGAGATATCTTGCAGAAATGCAGATAATCGAATCCCACGCTGGCATGCCAGGGGTCAGACCAATTGACCAGAGGTGCGTATTGGCAGATGGATGGGTCAGCGAGTCCTTCTTTGCTGTTTATCCCTAGTTTGTATTTGAGGGTATTCAGTATGATGTAATGATCCTCGAGGTTTTGCGGTTCAGCCCTACTGAGTTGGCTGATGAGCTCATTACGTTGCGCATGTGTGATGTAATCGAAGCGATATTGATCCTTGAGTATCCAGAGTGATTTCCATAATTCTGCTCGGGCATGGGGTGCGGAGAGACCTTCATTCTGCAGTATCCGGATCTTCAATGCAGGCAAGAACCGTTGTATGGGCTGTTCCAGAAAACCAGGGTATTCCTGGTCCAGCCGTCCGTGGAAGTTGTGCCAGGAAAGGGTGAAGCGTAACAGAAAGGCGGAAAAAATGATGATCAGTATAAAAATCCAGAATCGCTTCATTGATCAAAACCATTGATCATGTGCTGATAGAAATCCTCATCGAATCGTACGTGCTCAGTAGTTCCACCAGTACCGTTCTCCGGGAATGTGAGATTGCAGTATGCTTCCAGATATTGGTCACAGATAGTGTCATCAGCACTGTGGATCCACAGACAGGTCCATTTTCGTGCGAAGACAGGGTTTTCCCAGCAATACTCTTCGTCCTCATTCATGTTCGCCTTGCAGTCCAGGCGATCTTTCTCAGGTAGATTCTCGCAGTAGGATTGATTGTTCGTCACATAAGCCATGCATTCATTGATCTCATACGGTTCATTGGTGTAATCGATCCTGTTGCAGTCTTCGACCGTATCAGCCGTGTCGATCAGGCAATTATGCTTGTCCCACCAACTATCATTGATCTGTTCGCAATAGGCCTGATTACGGGTGATTTTTGCCTTGCACCAGAGCTTCCATCCTTCATCATCAAGAATATCGCATACTGCAGGATCCCCGTTCCGGAAAGCCCTGCATTCCGCAGTGACCGCTTCTCTGTCGCGCAAGCAGGTCTCATATGGTGTAATCGTTTCCAGCTGTTCATGCATATCCGTAGTGTTTGCATCGGTAGTGTTCTGGTCAGGCACTGATGGAGCAGATACATCACTCGGCTCATCCATCGGCTCATCCGTTCCAGGCGTCTCAGGTGTCACCATGTATGCCAGGAAAAGTGCTATTGCTGCGATGCTTGCTATTACCGCGATCAGATGGATCTTTTTCATCGAGTCTTTTTTTTGATGCGTTTTTTATAAATGTTATTATTGATGGTAGTTCTGATCTTTCGTTGTTATTTTTGAAAATCGCTACATGATCTGCTTCAGTGCGCTGGTATCTTTTCCATAAAGCCCAGTGAAGCGATAGATTTAATATAGGTAGGGATGCTCATGTGTGCATGGAACATTATACCGTGCATTTCCTTCTTTCGCTCGTCCTGATCACAGTATTGGGAATAGTCACCGGATGGACTGATATCCACTCCCATAAGATACGAAATAAACATCTTCATTACGCCCTACTAGTCGGCGTGGTTCTACATACTATGTTCCTCTGGGGAGAATGGGTGCTGTGCGGACGTATCCTGGTCTCGAGCCTGTTCGCGCTGGCTTTCGGTGTAGGGCTGTGGCACTTCCGTTTCTGGACAGCAGGGGATGCCAAGTTGTATGCGACTATGGTCTTCCTGCTACCCCCGTATTCTCCCTTCTCTTTTATCCCGGTCTTTATCAATCTGCTTATCATAGCCTTGGTGCTCCTTGGAGCTATGATGTTGTGGCGATTACGGATAGCACATCTGAAGGACGCGATTCTGGATTGCCTGGATATACGGAGGATTCTTTCATCGGCTCTAGGTATCTTCTCTCTGCTTTGGTTCATTCCGCTGGTTTTTTCTTTTGTTGATATTCAGTTAGCACCTGCCTTCCAGTTATTGGTGGTGATTTTGTTATTCATAGTAGTCTCGCGTATCCTGGGAGAATATCAGATTGCAGCATTTGTCGTGCTTGCCGTAGGACGGATATTTATCGATCCTTTCCTGTTTCAGCTGGATACCTGGGTGCAGTTTCTATCCACATTCGCTTTGTTCTTTTTTGCAAAAAATATGATCGGCGAACTGGGGGAAGAAGTTTTCCGACGACGTGTACCTATCGGTGAATTGCGGGCAGGTATGGTTCCTGCAAAGGTGATGCGATTGGTGATGCCTCTTGATGATAAGAAGAAGCAGGTGATAATCCATCCGACCGTCCAGGGTTTGTCAGAGGAGGAGGTGGTGCTTATCCAGAAGGCTGGCCATGCTGAGAAGAAGGCAGAAGATATCCTTGTGCAGGAGACAGTCCCATTTGCCCCTTTCATTTTTCTGGGGGTTCTTGCGACTATCGCGATGCATGGCGGAGCATTTCTCCTGTTTTGAGAGTTTCCATAATCCATAAAAAGGATATGATATTTTCATTTGTAGAGAGGGTGTAGTTATGGATGAAAACCTGATGGAGTATAATGAGGAGGAGAAGACGCTCCTGTTGTCACTTAATCCGCAAATTTACACCGTTGCGACCATAATGGCTGCAGCCTATGTATTCCTGGATCGCGCGTACATCCTGCTGGATGGCGAACCTGATGGAGAAATAATTGTGGAGTTCAAGCTCCAGGAAGAATCGTCGGATCCTGAGGAAAAGCTGAAGGAAGTGGCGCATCAATTCTTCAATGAACTGATCCAGCACGCAGTGTACACGGAACAGACCCGTCGAAATGCGGCTGTGAAAAGCGCAATCTATCAAAGGGCTCTATTGGGTCTCCGGGGGCAAGCAGCAGAAAAGAGTGATGCGGATTGATCACTGCAGAAAGCGATCATTTTCTTATCGGTTTTGCTAAGTCCTTATATCCACAGTCGGCGCTCGAGCATGTGGTGCCCTTATTTGCAGGTGGAGCCGAGATTGAGATCCATAATGATGTGACCTATCCCTATTATACGGTCAAGCTGATTCCTGTGGAGTCCGCGCTTGCTGAGATAGAGGGAAGCGACCCCGGACGGCATCTTTGTTATCTGTTTGTGAATCATGCATTGGCAGCAGCACGGGAGTATTCGATGCAGGACGGATGAGTCATGGCGCAGAAAGACAGGGAGAAAATGGTGCCTAATTACCGGGTACGAAGGTTCAAAGGACACGTGCTCCTTACTTCTGATTACGGTACCTACCATCTGCTTTCCAGTCAAGAGTATTCGCGTGTGGAGCAATCCTTGTCGGACGCTCCTGATGTTCTGGTCAGAGAGTTGCGGCAGAAAGGCCTGATTATCGATGAGCAGAATGCTGATGAGATTGCAGATCGTCTTGCGCATCATTATTCTTTCCTTGACCCCGGCCCTTCTCTTCACATTGTGGTGCCCACAGCCCACTGTGATA
>CAZMDB010000032.1:0-13595 GCA_964565095.1 uncultured Methanosarcinales archaeon
ACAAAAGGCGTGAATCTTTTGTTCAGATACTGGTAAAATATGGATATGTTCTTACGAAGATCAGTGTCCCGGAAGAAATTGACAAACACCGTGTCTCCTGCATCGACTGACTCGCTCAGGTTGTCGATATGCACAACTGCTGCAATTTTCCCGGTATTGCGGATCTTTGCACTGTAAAGGAACCTCTTGTTGGCAGTATCATTCTTCACAGTAAGGTTGATATCGATGACCGGTCCGCTTGCATGCGAGCCAGATACAGACAAAGTCTTGTTCGATCCCACTGTCATCACATGTTCTTGTCCATCACGTACATAAGACAGATGCAGATCTGGCAGACTCACATTACCACGGGAAATGACGTGGATGCTATTGGGGAGACGCAGCTTCTCTGTGGGGCGAAGCCGGCGCAGGGAGAATTCAGAATTCTGGATCGCAAGACCTGTCCCTGACATATTCCACACACCTTTGATATGCTCCACCTCGCCGACCTGTGCATTCGAAAGAACATAATGTATAGGCAACACATCTCCTACCCAGGCGGACGAAAAACTAAAATCATGACTCAGATTCAGTTGGGGCTGAAGCTGCGTGGCGTTCAATTCCGACGATATGCGTTCCTTTTCCTCATTCCCTAATGTGCTGAACTGCGCAGTCGTCTGGATGACCGTCCCGACATCGTCTGAGGGGGCAATGAATGTATATGAATATGCAGTCACGTTATTGGCAGCAGGGATTGTCATGGTCCTTCTTGTAGTCCCTGAAAGTATCTCGATCCGTTCACTGAATTCCTCGTATATGGTAATACCCTTTATCGGATAATTGCGCGGATTCGCCACAGTGACCGTGCGTGTGACAAGCTCGCCCTTCTTTGGTTGCGAAGGAGAAAACGAAGAGCTCAGCTTGAGGTTGTCGCCCTTACTGACCTTTATATTGGTCCAGTTAGACGTTATGTAGGGTTGACCTCCTACCAAATAATGCGCAGCCAACGTAATATTGGTTGATGCGGGCCAGTCATGATGCGCAATAAAGCTTTGATTTCTACTACGCCTCCCATACTGGGGCAGCAACCGGGAATACGCCTGCATATCCTGTTGAGTCCCACCTATAGAAAGATAGAGCCGCAGATCGTCTAGGCTGGTATTCTTATACTTGTTCCAGACAATATAATCGACGCTGAAATTCTGACCCACCTGGACCTCTCTGGGGACTGCGGACACGTTGATGATCACCCCTTCAAAGTCAGGGTCTGGAACAGTGCTGTTCCTGTAGATAGAAATGGGTATGCGGATCTCCGAGATATTCCTGGCAACTTCCTGCCCGGGATGCTGATACCTCCCGTAGAGATACAGATTGCCTGAGAAGTCGTCGCGCCCTAGGATCGTCAGATTATCAAGATGACTCTCATCCTGATCCAAATTCAATCGTCTGGCATAGAAACCGTTCTCCTCTTTCTTGAATGCCTGCGAGACTATCTGTACGGCCTCAGGTGCCACAAGGAACAGTTCCACATCCATCTCCTGTTCCGCGTGATTATCCACCGTCATGTAGGATCGTATCTTTTCATTGAGTGAATAATTTCCACCAGGGACAACGACCGTGATATTGACCGGACTAGTGACCTTATAGTGTGTTTCCGGCGTAAAACGGGTGTGGGTGCTTCCCTTGTAGCTGTAGGTAAGGACAGCTGAATTACGGACATCTACAGGTGCGTCCGACGAGAATGAATATCTGCAGGACACTTCTCCACCGCCCTCCAGAAATCCTCTCCAAGTAATTATCTCCTCTGCCTCCGAATAATGGCAAGGCTTGTGCACCTCTATCTGGGTCATATGCTCTGCCATACTGTCAAAAAAAACCACATCATCAAGCGTGGCCTCTCCTGTATTGGTGATCACGACTTCTGTCTCCATCTCTTCGCCTAGAAACACCTCAGTGAGATCGGACATGCGTGAAATATTGGCCTGCACAGATTTTGCGTGCACGGTGATCGTACCCTCGATCGGATCAGGCGGGGACTCCTGGATCGAGACCAGGCACACAAACGTCTCTTCAGTACTGTCGAGAGGCTCGCATTCTCCCTGAGCAAGTATCATATTGGCTGTCGAGGACGCTAACCGCATCTTCTGTGCAGCACTGCCAAAAGTCACCTGATACGAGACATTCTCCAGAAGAATGACATCCTCAGAATGCACCGTGGTGCGGTACAATAACGTCGCATCTGGAAGATTCGCCTGCACAGACGCTCCCACAAGACACAGTACAAGAATAAAGAGAAAGCCGCATAGCTTGAATACCTTATGCATCCTCTCCCTCCACTGTCATCCGGGGACCCAGATACGGATAGGTCATAGCTGCGACAAAGAATATGGGTTCCTGCATTATATCAGGCAGATTCCTATAGATCTGATAGCTAACCGGCTCAGGATACAGCTCTGCATCACCCTCGGCATACAGTCTGATGACCGTCAAATCATTGGTGCGCAACGCATCCACGATCATGTCACTAAAGAGCCTTGCAAGCTGCTCATCATCGAACAGCCCGTTCCTCATGTTCTGGTACACCACAACAGAACTCCTGCGGATAAATCCTTCATGCAGCACGACTACAATTCCGTCATACTCTCCATTTGTACGGGCACTGCTTAGGGATTTCTTCCCATCAGCAGGAGAAAGGGGGCCAAACTTCCCCTTAGACGATTGCGCAGCAGTAAGATGCGACCCGCTCTGCACCACATATACTGTATCCCCCTCTGCAATATCCTGCTGTACCTGTATCGTCTGCCAGAGGAAGAGGCAGCTGATAAGGATGAATCCTATGGCGCCAAATCCTATGAATGCACCAATCAGCTTGAATATCAGCTTGAGGGACCGAAAAATCAGATACACAACTACCATGAAGATGATAATGACAAGAATACTCGTAATACTCAACAGATCCATACTCAAAAAAAGCAGCATGTACCTATTTAAAATTTCTGTCCCATCGCCCCTGCATCTCCATATCGTCTGATAAATCGCCTATCCGGGGACACAGAGAACCTCCACTTAGGACAAAAAGAGGCACTGTCATCAGTAGCTGTCAATGCATGGAGCGACTACGCCAAAACCTTTTTAAACAGGGAGTGAATCCGTGTCACTGGTGAATACCTTTGGAGTTTGAAATCATCGAGAAAGAAAAGAACCGCCTGGAGACCAAGGTGATCGGAGCGGATCATACACTGCTCAATGTGCTTGTCAACAAGTTGCAACAAGACAAGGACGTCAAGATTGCGGCATACAATATCGAACATCCACTGGTAAGCACTCCCAAACTCATTATTGAGACTTCCAAGAAGACTCCAGAGGCAGTGCTTGCAGATGTTATCGCAAGTCTGAAGGAAGATAATAAGGCATTTCTTACAGCTTTCGAGAAGTCTTTCCAGTAGATTAGCTCAGGGGATTCTTCCCATCGGAGAAATCTTTGGTGCGATACACTGGTATTGCTACCTTTTCTAGCAACGAGATCACCCTTTGCTTCTCTTTCTTCAGACCCTTCCAATCAAGGACTGCCGCAACAGGAGCCGGATGCGTTTTCTCTATCATCTGCTGCACCATAGCCTCATCAAGATCCGATAACCTATACCCGGGACAGATATGCCCCAGGAGCGCCTGCTCACGATCTACCAGCTTTACAAACGACGGGCATGTATGTAGCCCTCCAAACCCGATAATGGCTGGTAGTGCGCTGAAAACATGATGATCACTAAAAGCATCATCTGCCAGTACCTGATACAATGCCGATGCCACCACCGCACCAGCTTGCTGATCCTGCCAACGCCGAGCATCTGACCCTATCTCGATAAACATGCTGGGCGTTTCCACCGCAGGACCATGATGTGTAACCTCGTACACAACATCATAATCCAGTTCACACAGAGCCGCCTGCCTCTTGAGAGCATCATAGGCTGTAGCTAGCAGAAGAGCCGGAGACGGCGCAAGCGTCCGTGCCTGCCCGCCGAAATCAGCCGTCCCAAAATTTCCCTGCGTGTGCACAGAAAGGGATGGGATGCCGGACTTGGCCTGATGCTTTGTGCAGAAAATAAGATAATCTGAGGAAAATGCCCTATCGATCCGCTCCAGATACACTGACTCTTCCGCATAGACATATGCGGACAACCGATGATCTCCAATATCTGCCTGGAATGCCTGCACCGGTAGGATACATAATCTGTCTTCAGGATGATCCAGCTGTACAGCCTCCCACGGAAACATCTGCTGCAGATGCTGCCAGATATTCATGCTCGCAGAATCCGCCTGGGAAATGATACAGCTGATGCGCATCATCAGTCACCTTTCTTCTTTACCACAAAGAGGCAATGTCCTTTCTGATAGGGTTCAAGGACGCGCTTATCCACCACTGTCATCGCAGAAGCCAGTTCCTTTTCCACCTGGTCGAATATCATCTTCGGTTGCGCAGTCACATCTATACTTTTCGCCTTTACCGACAAGAGCCCGAAGCCTCCCTTCTTCAGGAAAGCCTGGCAATTCTCCAGAAAAATGCGGGCCTGATCCCTTTGTGCGATATCCTGGAAAACCACATCCACCAACTCGACAAGATGCATGTATTCTTCTGGATGTGACGCACTGTAGACCAGTGGAGCCACATTCTGCCATTGGTCCACTACCCGGAAGAACTGCCGCATCACTTCCGGACTAAGATCCAATCCATAGACGCGTCCTTCGTTTCCTACCATATCGGCAACATGAGAGACTGTGGTGCCTGACGCACACCCCAGGTACAGCACAGAACTGCCTGGCTTGATACCGACTTGGGAAATGCCCAGACGGACAGCCGCCCCAAGCTTACTGCGGCTCGGATCCCACATGCGGTATGCAGAACCGTCCTGCATGATGATACGTTCGCCATACACCGCAAATCTCTTATCCACGGCATGAGACTCAGTATACAGGTTCCTCATTCTGTCGGTATAGACTCCTTGCAGCCGCAAGGGCATGATCTTTTTAGGAAAAGATGACGGGATCTGCAAAGGATCCTGCGCAGGCTTACGTGATCTATTGGCGCGGAAAGAACCGCCCTTTCGCTTATCACGGGACATGCCATCTTTGCGCTGCTTTCTCTGATACTTCATGTGTCCTCCCTCAGCTTTGCAAGCAGTTCTGCTCCCAATGTGGTGGAAGAAGCATAGTAATCAGCCCTTGCTGCGATAGCCATCGAGTTGGCGACGCGACGGGCCATCTTCCCCTGCTCTTTACGTGCTGCCTTCATGACCAATGGATGTGAAAGCAATATCCCATACTTGGGAGGTGGTGCATTTGAATGAATATGTCGGAAAAGAGCGTCCTCAGCACCTAGGATCTGGATCGCAGAACCTGGTAGCCTTGACAAGCGGGACAATGAACCTGCGGCGGATATGAGAGAAGCAGCAATCATAGGCGTGGCAAGAGCATACAGATTGGGCATACCCTCCTGCAGTTTCTTCTCGATATACTCCACAAGAGCATCACGCGACGCAAAAAGCGCCAGGACCTGCGATGCCTGCTGCCGGATCGCTGCAAGATCCTGATCAGACAAGCTTCCACCTGTATCATGCTGCTGATGAGTCTCTGCCAGTAAGGCATCTTTCTCTTGCTCAAGGACACGTTGCGCAAATTCACGGTTCTCCTTGAAAGCAGCAGATATTTCTGGTCCATACAGAGAATACCAGTTACGCAAACGCGAACTCAAAGTATTAATGATCGTATCCAATTCATGAACATTATCAAGCGCATGGATAATGAGCGAATCTTCCGGTATAGGCTGCTGCAAACGTGCGATACTATCTTCTACCGCCTTCTTGCGCTTCTGGGTAAACGGCTGCTCTTCACGAGATGCAAGATCCCGGTAGACCTCTTCTGGCTCTGGCCTTGATGACATGGAGGAAGCTATCATAGGCGCATTTAAAAGCATTTCCATGCAAACTATCCGAAACTATGAAAAACACGAGCCGATTCCTGCCTCCTATGCCCGATGCGAGCCATAGCGCCAGATCTGATCAGTTGATCATCCAACTATATCAAAGGCTTTTCCATCAATATGGTCCACAGGGATGGTGGCCTTTACGCGGCTTGGGAACACACGCACTCGATAAGACTGGATCCCGGCAGGGATATCATCCCGGCGACTACTCCTATCCTCACACACGTCAGCAAAGATGGGAAATTATCATGGGAGCGCTTCTGACGCAGAACACCAACTGGGTGGCGGTCACCAGAGCCTTAGAGAACCTGTGGCAGGAAAAGATCTACACACCCGAGGCACTAGCATATTCAGATGACCATATACTCAGGCAGGCAATCCGGCCTGCTGGCTACTACAATCAGAAGGCGCAGCGTCTCAAGTCGCTTGCACAGTGGTTTCTGGAAACAACACATGTGCCTGATCGCCATGAACTGCTTGCAATCGACGGCATCGGACCGGAAACTGCAGACTCGATACTCCTCTACGTCTACCAGGAACCACATTTCATTATCGACGCCTATACACGGCGCATCGCATACGCGATGGGCATCATTGCCTCAGAGAAGATTCCTTACATGCACCTCAAAAAGATGTTCGAATCCGCGTTTGTATCTGAAACCGGGTCTGCTGTCGAACAATTCCAGGAATACCACGCACTACTGGTCGAGCATGGCAAGCGCTTCTATAGCCGGAAACCCTGGGGAGTCGATGATCCTGTGCGGCAGCATCTCGCGATGGCAGGCACAAAGACCAGCTCGACACGGGACTCCTCACCATAGTCCTTTTCTATACAACAACTATTCTATGAGAAACCCTTTGTTATTGTTCGCATATTTCCTGCTTGTCCTCAATTTGACCTTGCTGGCTGAATAGATTGTGTACAAAGTATCTCCTTTCTGCACATGCTCACCTTTATGATGGTACAGATATAGACCAGCAACCTTGTCTTTGGGAGCGCCAGCCAATTTGGCAATCTGCGATATCCTCTCATTATCCACATGCACGATGATGCCGCTCTTATGCGCCTTTATCTCATACATGAACTCGCCCAAGCAAATACTCTCAGCATCGGTGATATGGGCTCCCTGAGCCTCTATGATATCGATGAACTTCTTATAGGCTGCTCCTGACTCCACCAGGTCCCGGGCAAGCAAGGCCCCTTCTCCTTTTTTGGCCTTCTTTCCCATCTCCAGGAGGATCCCGCCAAGTTCGATCGCCTTCTCCTTGAGCATCTTGCTTCCACGCGGATCATCATTGAGTGTCCAAAGGATATCACGCGCCTCGAGCGCAGGTCCGATACCATTGCCGATCGGTTCGCTTCCATCAGTGATCGCGACCCTGACATGCATATCAAGCTTCCTTCCGATCGTCTCGAACTTATGCTTGAGCAGCAATGCTCTCTGTTCATCATCTATCTTGGCGCCACGTCCCAGAGGGATATCGATAAGCACATGCGTCGCAGATACTGAACGCTTCTTGGCAAGGATGCTGGCTAACAACTGGCCAACCGGATCCAGCGAGATCGGATGCTCTATCTTGATGAGCTTATCGTCTGCTGGCGCAAGATTCATGGCTCCGCCCCAGACCAGGCACCCGCCGGTCTCCTTGACTACCTTTTTCATCTGTTTGATAGGAAGACAGACATTGCAGAGGACCTCCATGGTGTCACTGGTGCCTGCAGGACTCGTGATCGAACGTGAACTTGTCTTTGGAATCTGGAGTCCGGCAGCTGCAACAATAGGCACGACGACCGCAGTAGTACGATTGCCGGCGACACCACCGATGCAATGCTTGTCCATGACTGGCTTCTTGCGCAGTTTGAGAACCTCTCCTGTCCCGATCATGGCATTGGTCAGATTAACGACTTCTGCATCCGAGAGTTCATGATGGAAGCAGGCAGCCACAAAATACGTCTTCTCGATGTCCGTGAGACGATGGTTGACCACGTCTGATATGATCGTCTCTATCTCCTTTTTGGTGAAAGGCTTGCCATGCAGCTTGTTCCGGATATACTCTATGGATTCGGGTTTCCCGGTCGCTTCCACTGTCACATGCTGACCTGCCCTGGTATGGGCATCTTTGCTCAGTTCCACAAACATACCAATCGTGCCCGATGGCACCAGAATATCATTCGAAGTGATATCCAGAACCGCCACTGTGCGATGCTTGTGTGATTTCTGTGTATGCGGAGTGATGCACACGCGATCACCCTGATGAAAATTACCGCGACGCGCATCATGTTCATTCATGACAGCAATAAGTATGCCGCCGGTCGATATTCCCAGATTCTTAGCTCTCAGATCCATATAAATTCCTCTTTTAGATTGTGTTTTCCTGGAACGCCTCGATCAATTCCACTGACACCGCCATCAATAGAGGGCCGATGAACAGTCCCACCAGCCCGAACACGCCGATACCCCCGATCGCTCCCAGAAAGATCAGAGCTGGATGCATCCGCGACCTTCCTGCCATGAGTACCGGACGCAAAAAATTGTCAAGCGTACTGATAATGAACATCCCATAGATGAATAACCCGACACCCTGCCACCACATGCCATTGCCTAATCCGATCAGGAAAAGATAGATGGAAGCCGGGACCCATACCACCGCAGTGCCGACCACTGGTACCAGCGCAAACAGCATGGTGATGATGGCCCAGATGATAGGGACACCGAATCCGAAGATCCAGTATCCGATTCCGGCAAGCAGTCCCTGCAGGATAGCAGCTACCATCTGGCCGTACAAGACCCCGTAGATCACATCCGAAAAATGCTGTGCCAAGCGCGTTTTCTGTTTCTTATTGAAGGGTAAGACCTTGATGATAAAACGCCTTACTTTCTTGTGTTCCTTGAAAAGATAGTACATCAGGAAGAAGAGAAGAAAGAAATTGAGGATGCGTAAAGGAACTTCGTGCGCGAATGATGCGACCCTGGATTCGATAAGCCCCTGTGTATACCGGAAGAAATCCTGGATCTGGACATCCATGTGCGTATGTTCCTGAAGGAACGAATTGATGGATGCAGTAGAGATATTGTGCGCCTGCGTAAGCTCTGTGACAGTCGTGTAGGAAGATCTTGCCTCCATGATGAATGAATTGACGACGAATGCCGCAGGAATAATGAAACAGAGACAGATAATCGTGACCGTCAGAAACGATGCAATCCCCCGGTACGAGACAAGTCGCTTGACATGGGTATAGACAGGAAGAAAGGCGTAGACCAGGATGAGCGCAAGCAATATGGTGGTGATGAAAGGACGCAGCATAAGGAACGTAACCAATCCGATAATGAGAAAGAACGCCAGGGAACCATACTTCTCATAGAAAGCGACACGTGCCATGAATGCTTTTCTGCTGCAGCGGCTTTTTATGTTTTATGTACATACTGACGCTACCAAAAAATACGAGGTGGCTTCGCCCAATAACCTGCTACCGACAGGCAGAGAAGCTATTCTCCAAAATATATGCGACAGAGAGTATCATTCATCCAGCAGCAAAAACTGCTCGAACATGCTTATCACTTCCTCAGTGGTAAGCATTCCCTCATGCTTATAGACTTTCTTGCCCGCAACAAACACCGTAGTCGGAGTACCGGCAATACCAGAAATCCTGGCAAGTTCCATGTCCGCCGCAATCTGATCCTGCGCTATGCCACTGGAGAGGCACTCCTGCAGCAACTCCGTATCAAGGCCTATCTCTGAAGCGTACCCTATCACATCCTGCTCTTCCAGAGCGGCTGCCTTACGGAACAAGAAAGGCTCAAAATCCCAGAAAGCACCCTGCTGCTGCGCACAGACACCCACCTCTGAGGCGTATTGGACCTCCGGATACAGCGGCACATGCACAAAAACCATCGGCACCCGCCGCTGATAATAGCTACGCACCGTGGCAAGTTCCTCTGAGTACTTCTTGCAGAAAGAACAGCCGAAATCAGAAAAGACGACAATGACACCAGAGAAACTTTCGTTCTTCGCCTCATACATGTTCTCGTACTGTGCCGCAAGGCCTACAAGAATTTCTTCAGCATCCACATCCATCATCTGCGGAGAAGATGACACACCTACTGGATCGATTGCAGCGACTGCTAGGTATAGCCATCCGAACAATACCACTATCATAATACTTGCGGCGATTGCCACCACATGCCTAACGCGCAAGACGTACCACCCCCTGCGTCCACATGAGATGCAGGAAAGAGAGAACAGTAAACACGATCACGACCTGGACCACAAGGACCACCACACTTTGCCCAAGCACCCAGCTGAACAGTCGCAGCAGAGCCTCAATCAGCAAGACCGCTGCCACCAGTGTCAACAACATGAACCAAAATCCTAGACGGGCCAACAGCCTGAAGCAGCGACGGACTACATGGCCTCCGGAAACTGCGTAGGAGCTGACGGCAAGAATGAACAGGATTCCTACACTCGCATAAAAAACCGCATCCAGCACCGTGGGGTCCAACCCCATAAAGGTCACTGGAAGTCGCGTGAACAGGTAGATAAGGTCGATTGCCACAAGAATTATCAGCCAGACAACATTCTGACGAGCTACTGCCAGCAGAGAACGCCCCGCAGGCATTTTCTTCAGCCGCCCCATGATACGCCAGGCTGCCCAGCCCCAGAAGGTGAATGCCATATAGACCCCTAGTGCAAGGACCAGCATAGTCGCAGCAATCCCCAGCAAGTTATGCTGGATGCCAGGGTGAGACAGAACAAAAGCGTTCTCCGACTGGATAATAGAGAAGATAGCGATCAGGAAATCTTCAATACCCGATCCGAGCGCGAAGACGAATCCGAGCAGGACAACAAAGAACACATTGATGCCGCAGAGCAGAATGAATGTAGAGGATCGTGTACTTTGCCATGTCGCACCCATCGCATCCCTGACAAGATCGACGCTCTTACGTATCTGCTTTCGCATGCTATCCAGACAAGTGACGATTGATTATAAATACTTTGCGCAACGCATTCCATCACAAGTATCGCAAAGCGAATAGGGCTAAAGCAACAATAAACATCACTGCATACGCCGCCCGGTTCCAATCGAGGATTTTCTTACCGTCGAACATACCGAAAGGCAGAAGATTGAAGAACGCAAGAATGGCGTTGATCCGAAAACCATAGGCAAACAACGGTCCCAGTCCTGACAGTGCCAAGAATACCAGAGCAAGAAGAATATTGGACATCGGCCCGGAAGCTGAAATAATACCATAATGCTTCCGATCCCGCACATTCCGTATCATCACCGCTCCCGGAGCTATGATGACAAAGCGCAGACCTGATATGATCAGGATGGCGAAAGCTACAAGAAGCATTTTTGTATCGCTGCGAAACTCAGCGATGCAATTATAATGCATGGCTACAAATTTATGTGCCAACTCATGCACCACGAAGCTGATCCCGACTGCTACTGCAGAGACCAACAATGCCAGGGATAATCCCAACTGCTGATAGAACAACAAAGCAAAAATAATGACAACTCCGATGTATGCCTTAGACAGCTCTTTGAGCTCCCTGGAAGAGAAAATTTGCATCCTAATCGCGCACAAAGATTCTATGCTTCTCTTTGCCTTCGATCTCCTTGATGATACGCTTGACAACAATCCCTTTCGGATCGGGCAGCAAAGAGACACGCTTTTTGAGGTCTGCAAAACTCTTGAACGGTTCGGCTTTACGCTCCTGGACCACTTCCCACATATGCTTCTTACCAAGGCCCGGAAGCAGCTCCAACTGATGCATCCGCATCGAGAGAGGCTGTGCCTTATTGAAGAACTCCACGAAACGCTCCTCATGCTCTGAAACGATCTCTGCAATCACGAAAGGCAATTCACTTTCTGCCGTCCGGGTCAGCTTGCTATAAGGGATTTTCCCATTTATATGATGGATCTTGTCCCGCTTCGCATCACCGATATAGATTTTCTCATGAGGGTTCAGATAGACTTCCTTTTTAGGCACCAGTTCGAGCAGGATGAATTTGGTGATACCTAGCGCCTGGACAATAGGTGTCTTCCGATGTGCGGGAGCTTTATCGAACGGATAGCCGTTCGGCAAAAAATCCAGCACTATAGCGTGTTCTTCTCGCATATCTATCCCCCACATAGTATATCTCCATCTTTATTTATAAACTTATCCTTATTCTACGCAGCCGAGAAAAGGATACAGAATTATTTACGATACTCCTCGATCGTATCAAGGATCTTCTTGACATTGGCGTCCTTGATCGTCAGGGTGTATCCGGAAAGGATCAGCTTCACGTCTTCCTTCGTATACGGGAGCAGATCAACGATCTTCGCGATATGCTCCTCTTTGAAACGAGGGATATCAAGATCCAGTAACTTCTGCCGCAGCTCAGCAGCCGCACGTTCACCAAGAATGGTCATCTGCCCGAGATATTCATCAGTCTTGGCCGCACGGAAAGAAAGCTCTTCATCCCGCTTCTTGATGCCTTTGAGCGCCTTACGCGCTTCTGACATGCACAATGGCTCCTCATTGATGACTTCTGGCTTCATAATATCACTTCACATGGCTTTCAGATGCACAGGATGCACGACAAGGTTCTTGATGGTCTTCCCATCAGTAATCCTGACAAGATAACACTCACCCTGCTGGCCTGCCACTACACCGACCTTTCCATGATACCGTGGATGATACATCCCAGCCTGGAAAAAACTGTCGGCGACAAGCTGCACTTTCTGATCCTCTGCAAATGTCTGCAGATACTTCCGTATGGGGATCTTCCCACGCACACGACCCTTGCGAGATAGCTTCTGTCGTGTCTTCCGTCGGAATCCACCTACTCTCTTTACCATGATGAGGGGTTGGAATTAGATGCTCTTTAAAAATGTTGCGGATATTCCTCACAGTCTGACTCGACACCTTCTGCTGCTACGAAAGCTTTAAATATAGGATATTGCACTATCAGGAAATAGGAGGAAGGCTTATGAAGAAATTCTTTTCACAGATGAAAAGTCGACTGACCGGAGAGTCGGAAGATGGCGAGATGGTTGATCTCGAGGATGAGTATGTAGAACTCGATTCCAGCGCACGCGCTGCAGATGATGACTCTAAGATCATTGTCAGGCCGTTCACACTTGAAGATTTCTCAGACATCAAAGAGATTCTCAATGCGCTTCGCGATGGATACACCGTGGCACTGATCAACATCAAGCCACTCAAGGAGAAAGATATTATCGAGCTCAAGCGTGCCATCAACAAGCTCAAGAAGACTTGTGATGCCATAAAAGGAGATGTTGCAGGTTTTGGAGACGACTATATCGTATGTGTCCCTTCGTTTGCTGAGATCTATCGTTCTAAAGAGACCAGCAAAGCTGAAGACGCCGCAAACGAGTAGATATTTTCTTTTCTTATGATTCTTGCAATTGATTTTGACAGTGTCATCTGCGACACTATTCCTGCACTGGTTCGATTCCACAACAGGGTCTATAATACTGATTTTGCTCCAGATGAGATCAATGAATACGACCTCTGGAAGGTATATGGATGTACACAAGAAGAAAGGTATGATGAGGTCGATGAGTACCTGATGTCCCGGGAATCGCAAGAAGCGCTCCCGACTCCGGATGCAACAAAGGTCATACCG
>CAZMDB010000033.1:0-13264 GCA_964565095.1 uncultured Methanosarcinales archaeon
TCGATGTGAGCTTGCATATCAGGTGCGCTGAATCCCAGTCCGAGCGCTATTGCAGGTGTTTTTTGCGGGAGATGAGCAGCGATCTCTTCGTAGGCGTCGCGACGGTCGCCTTCCATAAGCGCCAGACGCTTTTCCAGTAGTTCATTATTCCTCGCTAGGGCTTTCTCTCTCTCTTGTTCCTTTGTGAGACAGTTAAGGGTATCTGTATGTCTTTGCCTGAGCTCTGCAAGTTCAGTGTCTCTGGCAGCAAGCTGCTCTGCAAGTGAAGAAACCTGATTTTTGGCTTCTGCGTGCTCTTCTGGTGGCACGTAATCCCGTGTTTTATGCGCTGTACGGGCCGCACGCTCGATCAGGCGAAGAGTCTCGATACTGCCGGTGGCATGACCTAGCAGACGACGTGGGATGTTTCCTGTGTATGCCAGGATCCGTTCAAGCTCTTGCGCACTGAGATCTTGCATACGTGCAGTGTGGCAGAATTAGTATATAAATATCACTGTGAATATGGCACGTGCTATTGTTCATCCACGTATTTTTTGAACTCATCCTTGACTTCAATGTCCGGGCCCACCATCTCGATGCGCTTGAGGGTCTTTCGCTTCTGCTCCAGCCATTTGTAGACATTCGCATGCGGTGATCCAGAAAGCAGCATGTCGATAGCACGACCTGCTACAGTGACGTTCTCGATGGGGCCGATGATTCCTATGGTCTTTCCGTAGATAGTGACAAAGACATCGGTGAGCTGTTCGATCAGATGCCGAGTCTTGCCTGCGCGTCCGATCACACGTCCCTTGATGCGTTGTTGGTGATTCTGGTGTGGAGAATAGTCCTTGAGCTGGATGAGTTCGAAGGTGTAATCCTGCCGCAGAAGCAGGAATGCTGTTTCGGGATTGAAGCCACGCCCGACAGCCTTGACCATATCGCGTAATTGATAGAGCGAGAGAACATCATGGCCTTCGATGAAGACATCGCCTTCTTTGCTGTCCACCTGTATCGTGGCGCCAGTCTCATCTTCAAGCTTATCCTTGATTTGGCCACCCTTGCCTATGAGAACAGCAATCCTATCCTTTGGGATGCGTAATTCGTACCGGAATACAGGCTGATCTCCCAACTGGTCATTTATCTGTCGGGGTTCCTGAGGCCCGGCCTCTTTCTCTTCTTCGGTCGGTTGATGCGACTGCTTTGGAGTATCCATGTCGTGTGCATCTGGCGTATCGGGAGGTGGTATTGGTATGGCCATATGGCTGCAGAATAGGACAGCCCTTTTTAAAGATTATCATTGGGGTTGTGTCAGAACGGATATCACCAAGGCGAATTCTGATTTTGCTTGATTGCGTTGATGTCTCTGTACGTAAAGCCCATTGGATGTTTTCGGTTAGAAATCCTGTTTACTGATGCTTCCAGGCAGGAAATGCAGTCGCAGGCGATCCTTGTATGAGGTGATTGCGGCGTTCTTGATGTGTACAGTCATGCCTTCGTGCAGGCGGATAGGGACGAGATCCGGATCGAAGCAGAGGCCAGTGATAGTGCCAGTAGCATCGGACAGCGTCAGTCTGAGATAGCTGCCTTGTTTTTCCTGGAATCGGAGACGCTCTACTGCGAGTATGTGAAAGATGCCGGTGATCTGGTCACCCTCAGAGAAATCACTGATAGGGGGCATGAAGGGCGCACCGGGACTTGCACCCGGGATCTCCGCTCTGCAGGCGGATGCCTTAGCTGCTTGGCTATGCGCCCATTTTATGCGGGCAGAAGATATTCTGCACGCATTGGTATCAAACCTGAATTTCAAAGAATTTAAATAATTTACGTGTCAAGAAAGCAAGATGCGGGCACAGCAGGGGATCGAGTTTGTCACAATGCTTTCAATAACTGTGCTCTTCATTACCGCTATGGTGCTTGCCATCTCTGTACGGACGCAGAATTATCAACAGGAATCCAGCAGTGATGTAATGGAGGTGGTTGCGTCCAATATCGACGGGCAGATAAGAGATGCGATACTGACTCCGACCGATATCATCCGGCGGGTGGTGGTGGATGATTTTGAAGGAGATGTTTCGATCGATGATGGTACCGCGCTGATCCTCAACGATTCGAAGTCTGATCATGTGCTTTTTCTCGACTATTATTTGCATGGCCGCATAACCTCGGGAAAGCACGTTATTACAAAATTTCCGAATTTCGTCTCCATATTTCCGGAGGATGAGGTTATCAAAGTGGATATGCCGGAAACCTTGATGTGCCTCGACGATCCCTATCTATGGAAACCCTGTCACCAGCTTGACGCCACGGACACATTGCAGGCGATCATGGGGTATTGCAACGAGTCTACGTTGACTGCGGTCTATGAGATTGCGAATTCCTCGGGAATCGTGGATGTGTTCAGTTCTTCGACCAATATAACTACATGGTTCTATGCAGAGACATCTTTTGATGTGCCGGATGGTATCTGGGAGATTACCTTGAAATGCTACAATGAGACGGATCTGCTGCGTTTGGAGCGATTCAACTCAGAATCGGTGCTGATAAGCCAGTGTACCGAGATTACTGTGCCGGGCTTCTACATTCAGCGCAACGACATTGCTGCAAATGGCACCTGCATAGAGATACGCAGCAACAATGTGCATTTTGATGGGAATGAGTATTCTATCACAGGTCCAGGCTCTGGCAGCGGGATCTATGCGAGTGGGTATAATAACACATTCATCAAGAATGTGGATATCTATGATTTTTTCTATGGCATACATCTGGATGATATCAGGAATGGACGGATTGATCAGGCCATGATACGCACGTCAAGTCATTGGATAGGCAGTGGGACGTTGCAGGATCCTTATCAGATCGATAGCTGTTTCAAACTGCAGAAGATCTCGGACAAGCTGGACGCGCATTTTGCATTGACAAGAGATATTGATTGCAGTGGAGCAAGTTCCTGGAAGGGAGGTAGGGGATTCGAGCCGATCGGGGACTGTTCGCAGGGATGTGCTCCGGGTTCGACCGTAGGCTTATTCTCCGGGTCATTAGACGGCAGAGGATATACTATACGCAATCTTACGATCACCGGGTCACAGGAGAAAGGGATGGGTATATTCGGCGCAATCTCATCTGCTGCCATAGGCAATCTGAGCCTGGAAAATCTACAGGTTCAGGGTATCGCTCAATATACTGGAGGTATCGTGGGGTATGTGTCGAAGAAAGTGATTCTGGAGAATGTAAATGTATCCGGCATCGTGATCTCTGATGATGCGTTCACCGGAGGACTTGTCGGGTCTGCAGATGAAGTATCTGCTTCAGGCATATCCTTTCTCGGAACTGTGAACGGGACAGATAGGACCGGAGGACTTGTCGGTGATGGCAAGGGAGACCTGAATGGTCTGACAATGGAGATAGCGGTCTCTGGAGATCAGTATGTAGGAGGAGTCCTGGGAGTTGGCACAGAGATTCTGCTTGAGAATCTGAGTCTGGATGCAGAAAAGATATCGGGCATGTCCTATGTTGGGGGAGTGATAGGGAGTGCAAGTAGTTCGTCATTTACTGATATGGAAATCGATGCTGTTGTCGAGGGTGGTCATTTCATTGGTGGTGTAGCGGGGTATGGAACTGGAACAGGAGTGCAGGATGTACGCTTGGACATCGTGGTAGATGGTATGGGATCTGGCAGCGGAGGCCTTTTCGGCGTCGCGCACGATCCCGCCGTTCACTCTGTGAATGTATCAGGGGTCATAGACGGGAGTCATATAATTGGCGGAATTGTGGGTCGGTCTGAAGGGGTGGCAAACATATCTATGGTGATTGTACACGGCGATCTTTTTGGGCATGATCATTGCGGGGGTATTATGGGGGAGTCTCTGGAGAACGCAGGAGTCATCAACGGGGCTGTATTCTCCGGATCCATTTTATGTAGTGAGCAGGCAGGCGGCATAGTGGGATGGTCACCTGACGTGATTATCACCAATGTATCAGTGGCAGCGAATATTTCCGCAGGGCGGCTGGTTGGTGGAATAATTGCGGAAGGTGGTTCTCTGGTGTCACATGCACGGTCACAAGGAAATGCTCGCGCATTATGGGGACAGGTAGGAGGAATCTCCGGATCGATGACTCTTGGAATTGAGAATTCGTATAGCACGATGACTATTGAAGCGCCGAACGGAAATTACGTGGGTGGCATTATGGGTGAGGCAGCGCCTTTGAATATGATGCTGCCTCCGACAGTGCTCCATTCATATTATCATGGCTCCATAACCGCACGGGAATATGTCGGAGGTATTGTTGGATCAATGAAGGGTGGGGTTATTGATGGCAGTTTTGTTGCTGCTAACATCAGCGGCATGAGTAATGTGGGTGCTGTAGCAGGATATGTGGAGGGAGTTTCACTTCCGGAAGTCTACTACAATGTGTCTGGTCTCGGTTGCTATGGGTCAGGTACAACCAGTCTTGATGATTGCTGGCAGGTAGGTGCATCTGATTTTCTGGATTCTGCAAACAGGCCATTGGAATTCTGGGATTTTACTGATACATGGACTATGAAGCATTATCCGGCTCTCAAGAAGATGGATGGGGCAGGGACGGCTGAGGATCCTTATAGAATACGTTCCTGTCAGGATCTTTCGGATATCAGGTTTGCGCTGGATGCTCATTATGAGATCGTTCAGGACATTGATTGCAGTGATAGTTTTACATGGCCTGGCATGTTCCAGCCGATAGGAAACTGCGGTAGCGGAGATTGCAGTGATGGCGACGAGTTGTTTTTTACAGGAGAATTGCAGGGGAATGGTCATATGATACACGGTGCCGCCATATCAGTTTCTCACGATTGGTTCGGCCTGTTCGGTGCTGCCAGAGATGCAGTGATAGAGGGATTGCATCTGAATTATACAGCTTTAGATAGTAGTGGTGTATTTGGCGCCCCTCTTTTAGGATATGCATATAATGTGACGCTGTCTTCTATCAAGGTGGACGCCACTATAATTACTCAGGGCAGAGAGATGGGCGGAGTCGTTGCTGATGGGAAAAATGTTCGCGCTCAGGATATTTACGTGAACTCTATGGGGGGGCGTGGAAATGTGGGAGGATTTGCTGCGCGCATCGCCTCTTCACATCTTCATAATATTACCTTTTCGGGAGGTCTTGCAAGTGGACCCTCCCCAGGAATCTGTGGTGGCATTGCAGCTGAGGCCTTTGACGTCGATCTCAATAATAGCCAAGTAACCGCATGGTTTGATTGTAACAATACGACTGGCGGATTGTTTGGTAAGGCAGTTCAGACAAGCATCGAAAAATCAGATATGACGGGATTCCTGGTGGAATATGATGGTTGGACTCCACAGGATTATGTGTCCGGTGGCCTGGTAGGAGAGGCAGATGAGGTAACGTTTAATGGGGTGCGATGGTATAATGCATCTGATGCGGCAGGTACCTGTATAGGGAATGGAGACTCTTGCGGTGAAAGGCTGGTGCAGAATCAATTCTGGGGCAACAGGACGATTCCCCGTCTGCCTGGCAGCGGAACTGTCAATGACCCATATCTCATCAGCACATGCGAAGAGCTGCAGGTGATGGAATTTGACCTCTCGGCAGACTATGCTCTGGATAACGATATTAATTGTACCATGACAACAGGATGGAATGATGGACAGGGGTTCATTCCGGTAGGATATCTGGAATATGAGAGCATCAACCCCTACGATTGGCGATATCTGGTGGGGAAGTTGGAAGGAAATCCCAATTTTCAGGATGCAGATTTCGGGTTCAAGGGCTCGTTCGATGGACGGGATCATACTATCTTCGACCTGCATATCAATCATCCTGATCGGACTCGGCTTCCGGGATCGCATATGGGTCTTTTCGCACGGTTGGCGTATACTCCTGAAGTTGTGCAGATAAAGGATCTGACGCTTTCTTCGGTGAATATATCAGGGCAACGATACGTTGCCGGTGTTGCAGGCAGTGCAGCCAATGCCACATTGAGCAACGTGCATGTGAGCGGTTTCATCAATTCCACAGAAGGGTATGCAGCGGGTTTGATTGGTCTGCTGCTCAATGGGAATGTGAGTGACTGCAGTGCAGATGTGACGTTGATATCAGCTTCTGTTGCCGGGGGGTTGATAAGTAGTGCGCAAAAAGCACAAATCACAGACAGTACTGCGATAGTGAATATCTCGGCACATGCTTTTTTGGATGGCACCTGCAAAGGAGGGATCATGGGAGCTGGACGACATATACATATAGAACGATGTTCGGTCTCAGGGTCCATCATGGGAGATGACTACCTGGGTGGCATTTTTGGAGGTCCCTGCAGTCCTCTTGATGGAGGCAGTCCAGTCATCATTGATTCGTATGCTGATGTGCATATTGTGGGAGATGCCCACCTGGGCGGCATAGGTGGCGAATTCTCGAGCCTCAGACGTGTTTACGCCACCGGCCGCATCGACTACTATACAGAAGAAGAAACTGCGGGTGGTATTGGAGGAGGGCAGCTGAGTCTGGTCGAAGACAGTTTTGCGGTGATGGAGATTGCCGGTTCTGGCGATTATGCATATGGTATCTCTCCTGCGGCATCAAGCATATTGAATACCTATTGGTATGATTTTCCTGATGATGAGGCTGTTGAGTGCGTGCATGAGGGGTCCCCGGAATGCGTGCGGGTTGTGGATCTGGAGTATTTCATGAGTGATGTCTACCCTCATCGCGAGCCTTTTGCGCAGTGGGATTTTCCAGATGTGTGGAAAGAAAGAGCGAACAGTCATCCGGTGCACGAGGTCGAGGCACAGTATTCTCAGGTCAGCAGCGCAGGTATCCTGCTCTCCGATGTGCAGAACATATCCGTGGAAGAGACGGTGGTTGAAGATGCTTCGTACGGTGTAATCGCCTACACAAGCACAGGGAATGCATTCTCAGATAATTCTTTTTGCAATAATGGCTTGGATTTTGCATGCGTCTCGTCATCCGAAAACACGGACCTCGGAAATGTTTTCGGAAGCTCTGGCTGTGGATGGACAGGTGTGTCAGCAGGTGTCTGCCCTGAAGGCAGCATCATATCATCCCAAGGTTGCACTTCCCATGATGATTGTGATGCCGGGATGGTGTGCAATGCAAGCGCTTGTGTGACGCTGACGGCAGGACCGCAGAAGATTAACGGGGTCTGGGTATTTCATGCGCCGGACGGACATATGTGGACACCCACTCTGGGAAACGAGAGTGGCGTTATTGCACCGAATGTGGGTGTGCAGCAGGATATCCTGTGGTCCACTGGACCTCGCGTGGTCGAATCAGGAGATGATGTCAACCCATTGCAGCCGGATCCGTATTATCCAGCAGCGCATTATTGTCACACTCTGCAGTATGCAGGATATGATGACTGGTATCTGCCACCGATAGATGACGCCAATTGTCAGTGGAACAGCGGTTCTTATGAGGGAATATGTGATCCATGGTTCGTCTCTTTCGGAGAAGCAGCGTTCGAGTATGTGGGTGAGACGGTTCTGCGTTCTTCAGATCCTGTCTGGGATCTCCATCATCAGTCTGATGGATTCTATGCTTCGTCCATCGCAGGAGCAGATGTCACTTACGCGAGAATGCGCAGTGCGAAGGTTGAGCCGTGGGGAGGCGTTACATACGCATTTGACGTGAGGTGCATGCGATGAAGGCACAGCAAGCACTCGAGTTCATCACCTTGACAGGGATAGTGGTACTTCTTACGATATCCTTGATTTTCATTATGCAACGGCAGCTGGATCACACACAGGAGAAAGGAGTTTCGGATATTATGGCAGGTGTCGCTGACGATGTGGAATTCCAGATAGAACAGATGTTGTTGTCGCCTTCGGATATACGGCGACAGATCGAGGTCCCTCCCTTTGACGGAAAGATGTGGGTGGAAGATGGGCGTATGCTGATCCTCAATGGCACAGAGGGAGAGTATTACGAGTTTTTCGATTATTATCTGCACGGCGATGTGTGTAAGGGAACCAATATGTTGTGGCGGTATGGCCCGTTCCTGGGATCATGTTGTGATTGTGAGCAGATGAATATCACGTTTGCCAACGAGACCCTGTGCATGGAGCGGCCTTTCGTTTGGCAGGACTGTTCGCGATTTACCATCAATGACTCCCTCCGGGGACTTGTGACCAATTGCACGAATACCACAGATATGGTGCGCTTCGAATGGCAGAATTCTACGGATGTCGTGTTTGCAGTCAACAGCACAGACCACATGGATGCCTGGTTCTACGCTTCTGTCAATCATGTGCTCGCAGACCCAGTGTTCACCCTCACCTGGAGCTGCTATGAAGGCGGCGTGTCTGTCAAGTCAGGGCTCATCTGAGAGTAGATTCTTGTCTTCCCTGATGTAGCCAAGTATCCTGTCAGTGTCGACATCTATTCCAAAGCGGGAGAAGAATCGCTCGAGGTTAGAAGCATCCCGTTGCAGGTATTCTTCGGCATTGGGATCTTCCAGTTCGGTGCTCTGGCTCATGTCGATAAAGAACGGTTTCTGGTTATGGACAAGTATGTTGAAGGGAGAAAGGTCCCCGTGGATAATGCCTCCCTGGTACAGTGCTTTCATTTGTGCGCAGATATCTTTGCACATCTTCTGCGGATCATCTACCGGAGATTTGTTCAGTTGCGGGGCAGGTGCATTGCCGTGGCCGATGAATTCTTCCAGGATTATATTGGCCATGAAATGGATGGGCGTAGGAACACGAACGCCAGCTTCACGCGCTTTGATGAGATTACGGAATTCCCGCTGCACCCAGGCAAAAATGACCTGACGTCGGTTCTGGCTCATGTTCTTGTATCGGGGATCAGTCTGCAGATAGCCTCTCATCTTGTTGAAATTGCAGTTTTCCAGGCGGTATATCTTTATGGTCACCATGCGTCCGTCTTCGGCTGGTGCGGCAAAAATGTTTGCTTCTTTCCCGATTGAGACGGGCAGCAATGTCTCTTCGAAAAATCCTCTGCTGGCAAGCTTGAAGATGTTGCGACGTGTGAATTCGTCAAAGACATTGCCGTAGGTCTTGAATCGTTCCGGGCCTCCCATGTGGTTGCGGAAGCGCGTTTGACTTTATAAATATTGGGAGCAGTCCCCGGCTGGTACGCTTTTTTGTGCAAAGGATGGATGTGAGACTCTGTTGTGGTCATTTGTACATATGAGGGTGTCGTCAATATCGTTAAATATATAAAGCCCGTATTTTGCAAGTAATAGTAGAGCGCTGGAGGCCCCATCTGATACGGGATGCGGGATATGGTGCAGTCAAAAGGGTGAATCAATGTCTGAAGAACAGGCTACATTGGCAGAAAAGAGCGGGGAAACGGTACATGCGTCAGAGCTTGCCAAGAATCAACGCGATATCGGTGTAGCTGAGTTTTTTGCGCGCAACCGTCATCTTCTGGGGTTCGATAATAAGATCAAAGCACTGATGACCACGATCAAGGAGGCGGTGGACAATGCGCTTGATGCCTGTGAGGAGGCCAACATCCTGCCGGAGATTACCGTGGAGATCATCGATATGTCGGATGACCGTTATCGTGTAATTATCGAGGATAACGGACCCGGTATCGTCAAACGTCAGATTCCGAAGATATTTGCGAAATTGTTGTATGGTTCCAAGTTCCATCAGCTCAAGATGAGCCGTGGGCAGCAGGGTATCGGTATTTCTGCTGCAGTCATGTATGGACAATTGACTACCGGACGTCCGGCAAAAATCATGTCTAAGACGGATGCGAAACAGTCGGCGCATGTATATGAGTTGAAGATAGATACGCGTAAGAACGAGCCGAACATCGTCTCTGACGAGAAGGTCGAGTGGGAGAAAGACCACGGTACGCGTATCGAGATAGATCTGGAAGCCACATATCAGCGGGGTGCCCGCTCGATCGACGAGTATCTGAAGCAGACCGCGATAGTCAATCCTCATGTGACAATCATCTATACTAATCCGAAGGCAGAGCAGTTCATCTTCTCGCGTGCTGTCGAGAAGAAGCCAGAGATCGCAGAGGCGATCAAGCCACATCCGTATGGTGTCGAGCTGGGAGTGCTCATGAGTATGCTGCACGAGACCAAGACTAAGACGCTGCAGCAGTTCCTGACCACAGAGTTCGTGCGCGTCGGGGCAAATACAGCCAAGGAGATCTGTGCGAATGGACGTCTGGATCCGAAGATGAAACCCCAGCAGTTGACCAGGGATTCGGCTGAGCATCTCATCAAGGGTATCAAGCAGACTAAGATCATGGCTCCTCCGACAGACTGTATCGCGTCCATCGGTTCGGAGCTTCTGGAAAAGGGACTCAAGAAAGAAATCAATGCGGAATTCTATGCTACTACCACCCGGTCTCCTGCTGTATATCGGGGAAATCCTTTCATTATCGAGGCAGGGATCGCCTATGGGGGTGATCAGTCTGCAGATGCTCTGGCAAACATCCTGCGCTTTGCGAATCGTGTGCCATTATTGTTCCAGCAAGGTGCATGCGCTGCGACAAAAGCAATCCAGCAGACTAACTGGCGCAATTATAATCTGCAGCAGTCGAGGAGCTCGTTGCCATCAGGACCTATCACCATCGCGATCGCGATCAATTCAGTCTGGGTACCTTTTACCAGTGAGTCGAAAGAGGCAATAGCCCATTATCCCGAGATACTCAAAGAGATGAAGCTTGCGCTGCAGGAAGTGGGGCGTGATCTGGGATCCTATCTGCGCAAGAAGAAGCGCGTCAAACATGAGCTGAAGAAGCGAAGCTATATAGAAAAGTACATCCCGCATGTGGCTGATGCGCTCAAGGAGCTTCTGGAGCTTGAGCAGAGCAAGAGAGATGATATCGAGGATCATCTTTGTGTCATCCTTGAGCATGAGCGGGGAAAAATGGAGAATATGGAATTTGATCCTACCAAGAATACAGAATATGACGAGGAATTCGCCAAGATGGGTGGATCATATGATGATACTGATGATGAATATGAGGATGAAGAGTAAGGCGGTGCAATAATGGTACGCAAGGAAACGATCGAAAAGATAGATTCTATCGCCAAGGCGGTGTATTCATCTATCGAACATGATACATCTCCTAAGATATCCATGCCGCTGCGTTCTCTTTCGAACGTGACGTTCAACAAGAATGTTGGATATTTCGAGATCAAAGGAAAGGAGAAGAAGCGTACCCTGACAGCATCTACAATCAAGACATTCGCACAGACACTGCGTCTGCTTTCTTTCAGCAAGGAGCTTTCTCTGAGTGATGACGAGGCAACCAAGAGGGAAGCGTACTATGTTTCCAAGAATTGGGGTGACGCTAAATTCAATGAACAGCCTGAATCAGATTCTGTCATGGATGATATTGAAGCTATGGTAGGGTTGAACCGTGAAGCTGTGGGTTTCGTCCCGGAAGAGAAAGGTGGAGATATCGCAGGTGAATTGATCGTCATCGATCAGGATTTCGAGACCAAGAAAGAGATCCGTATCGATTGTACGCAGTTCGGCAGCGGTGCATATTCAATCCCGAGCAAGGTAGAGGATCTCAAATTCGAGACTAAGGCAGGATTCATCTTGGCTATCGAGACAAGTGGTATGTTCCAGCGCCTAGCCAAGCATAAGTACTGGAAGAAGGCAAATTGCATCCTTGTCGCTATGGGTGGGGTGCCTACCCGTGCATGCCGTCGATTCATCAGGCGTCTTTCAGATGAGAAGAATCTTCCAGTATTCGTGTTCACCGATGGTGATCCATATGGATTCGCAAACATCTATCGTACGTTGAAGGTTGGATCGGGAAATGCAGCACATATCAATCAGTTTTTCTGTGTCCCCCACGCCAAGTTCATAGGTATCACGCCGCAGGACATTGTTGATTACAAGCTTCCTACGCATCCCCTCAAAGATGTGGATCTCAAGCGTATACGTGATGCGGTCAAGAACGACCCCTTCATCAAAGGCCATAGCAAGTGGCAGACTGCGCTCAACCAGATGACCAAGATGAAGGTAAGGGCAGAGCAGCAGGCGCTTGCCAAGTGGGGACTCAACTTTGTCATCGAGAAGTATCTCCCCCAGAAGATGGCTGATGAGAGCACCTGGCTGCCATGACGGCAAGGAAAAACGCGATATATATTTCTATAGTCAAACATCGACGTTTTTTTAAATCCGATTTCTACATGATGCACTACAAGAGGTGTTCTTAATGGAAAAGCTTGACTGGATGCTCGGGATGACTGAGAATATGATGAATATTGCTGACAGGAATCGGCCGGCGTCTGATCAGATGTACGCGATGACGTCAACGATGATGGGTAATCTGCATCATATGAAGATGATGGATCCTGTGGAAGGGACGCAGATGGATATGATGGAGTCCATGATGCGCTCGATGGAGGATATGATGAAGAATATGCGCATGGATGACCAGATGCAGCAGTCTATGATGCATTCGATGATGCGCTATATGATCATGATGCAGATGAATATGATCATGCAAAGGCTGAACTGTCAGTAGATGAGTTGCAGTCCTGCAGTGGTCCTTTTTTGTCATTTAGAAAAAACTGTCTGGGATACCGAATAGCGTGTTTACTCTCTTGCTTCATCGATCCAGGATGATGCCGTATCCGATCAGTCGGAAACGGTTCTCAATCCTTCGAGAGATAGTCACGCGGCTTCCTACTTTTGCGCAGATAGGCAGACGTAGCTGGAATGTAGTGCGTTTCTTGGAAAGCTCGGTGATCACGCCTACGGTAGCGGCGCTGTTGACGTTGAGCATCAATATCTCCTTCTTATGCAGAGGGTTGACTACTTTTTCGTGGGCAGCTCCGACAACCCGGTCAAGCAAATGCACTTCCAGATCCAGCGTTTTCCAGACTGGCGGCAAGGTGCCAGGTTTGCCGATCACACATCCGACGAGCTGATCACTCTTGACGATGCTGGGGTCAAGTTTTGTGAGTACAGCAACTGATCCTCCCGGGTGGACAGCATCCACTTTGGTGCCTCCGCTCATCAACCCTTCGATGGTTGTGGTGTATGGCCTGATTGCCATCTGGTTTTTTTCCTCATAGACATGTCCGGGAGCTATCTCGATCTCATCTCCGGACTTGAAGCAGCCTTCCTTTACTGCGCCTCCCAGGATGCCACCAATCATGTCCTTAGGCTTGTAGCCTGGCTTATTGATATCGAAAGAACGGGCAACGACCATCAACGGATCGATGTTTTCGTTCCGCTCGGGCGTAGGGATATGCTCTTGGATCACTCGTATCAGATGGCTGATGTTGATATTGAATCGTGCTGAGATAGGCACTACAGGC
>CAZMDB010000034.1:0-13223 GCA_964565095.1 uncultured Methanosarcinales archaeon
CCGCCGTACAACAACTATGATCTGATCGGCATGCGATTCCTCTGAAAAAAGGAATACCCTTCTATCAGCTTCAGAATAGGAAAGAAAAAGAAAAAAAGGAGACGAGCATCAGAACTCGTCCTCATCATCACCATCGCGACGGATGACCTTGATGGCATCCATCTTGACCGTGATAGGGATCGGGACAGCCGCCTCGAGCATCTCGACGACAACCTCTTCTTTGGTCTTATCCACACGCACGACCTTGACCTTCTCGCGCTTAAACGGACCGGAAATGACTTCCGCGATATCATTCTTCTCGATCTTCATCTCCTTTGTCGCGCCCTTCTCGAAAAGATGCTCCACTTCATGCCATGCGATCTCCTGAGGCAGCACTCCTCGTGCATATGGGATACCATAGCTTGCCTGCTGGGCATCCTGCATCGACGGTGCCTCAAGGAACACATATCCTCGCATCCCATGAGGATGGACGATACTGTATACCTGATGTCCTTTCTGTAGCGCATTGCTATAGAGGAATTCGATTACCTGCGATTCTCGATTAGCCGTGGTGCGCAGAGCGAACAGATGATTCTGATGTTCTTCCTGATTGTCTTGTTGTTCTTCTGACATACGTATCAACCTTCCTTAAAATATAAGCTGCCGGACAAGATAGATGATGAATCCCATGAAACCGACCAGCAGTATACCTGCTCCGGTCACTTTCACCATCACGCTCAACTCCTGCTTGGTAGGCTTACGGGTCACTTTGAAGACCCGCTTGCACTCATTGATGAATGTTTTGAGCTTTCCCATTCGATAGTCACCTTTCAATCCAGGAACTCTATGCCGAGCTCCTCCTCTGCCTTCTCCTTCTTCTCTTTATGCGAACGCTCTTGCATGCCTCCGATGATCTGAGAGCTTTTTACTCCCGTCACGATCAGCATGACCTGCAGCATCTTGCCCAGATCCTCGCTGATCTGAGCTCCCCAGATGATCCGGGCATCCTCGTCAAGCCGTTCAGAGATGGCCTCGACCACTTTGCGGGCCTCGTCCAGCGTCATGCTCGACGAACCCACAACATTGATAAGAGCACCATTGGCACCCGTGATATCTGCATCCAGCAGAGGATTAGTAATGGCTTTCTCTACAGCTTCCATGGCACGGTTATCACTGTCAGACTCGCCCACGCCGATCAGGGCGACACCTCCCTTGCCCATGACGCTGCGGATATCAGCAAAATCAAGATTCACTAGTCCCGCCTTGGTCACAAGCTCTGCGATGCCCTTGACAGAATTGGTCAGGATCTCATCTGCGACCTTAAAAGCCGTATGCAAAGGCAGATCCGGCGCAAGCTCCAGCAACTTGTCGTTCGGAATAACAATCAATGTATCCACGTTCTTCTCCAGCTGTTCAAGTCCATAGATCGCATTGTCGTATCGCCTATGGCCCTCCATAGCGAAAGGGATCGTCACAATGCCCACAGTCAGCGCACCGACTTTCTTTGCTATCTCAGCAACGACAGGCGCTGAACCTGTGCCTGTACCGCCTCCCATGCCGCAGGTGATAAACACCATGTCGGCACCAGCCAATGAATCGCGGATCTCCTTCTCGGATTCACGCGCGGACTCCTCACCGATCTTTGGGACACTTCCTGCGCCCAACCCGTTGGTGATCTCCTTTCCGATGAGGATCTTTATATCAGCGGTAGTGTACAAGAGATCCTGCGCATCAGTATTGATAGCGATCAGTTCTGCACCCTTTATGCCGACCTCGCCCATACGATTGATCGTATTATTGCCTCCGCCACCGGCACCGATAACCTTGATGGTCGCCTTATGATTGTTCAGAAGCTCTAAAAGCTCCTTATCCTTCTCATTCTGAGGACGTGTCCGCTCTTCCTCAGGCTGTTGCTGCTGCGTTGTTGCTTGCTGAATGAAACTCTCCAAAATCTTGCACCCCTACCAAGTATTCTCCAATTCGTCTGGCACTAGCATTCTCCTATCCATCTGCCTATATAATTATTTCTGTTGCCCGCTATCTGCCTGTCCACGCTTCTCCACCTGGAACTTGACAGATTTGACATCCTTGACCTGTTCCACGATACGATTCTTCAGTTCTGCCTTCATCGTATCCGGCAGCGGGATACGTGAGGTCACAGTTGCGGCACCTGCATCGTACTCCACCGAGGCATTCTGGCCCAAAGCCAGATCGACGACTGCCTCCACCTGTTTGGCAGCATCTTCGACCACCTCATGGATCGTCACGTCATAGGCAACTTTCCTGCCCGAGAGCGGATGATTGAAATCAACCAGTGTCCGTCCACCGGAGACATTCTTTATCACACCCATGGTCCCGTCCACATTGACCTGGAGTCCAGGCATCGGATTGATCTTCTGCTTCTTGAACTTCTGGGTCGCCACCAGCTGTATCAGGCGCGCATCCTTTTTTCCGAACGCTTTTTCAGGGGGGAGAACAACAGTGTGAGTGCCTACCACGGCACCTTCCAGAGCCTCATCCAAACCTTTGAGCACATGCCCTTCGCCCAGACGGATAGTCACAGGACCATACATGGCACCCTGACGATGCAGTCCCGCTTTCTTGGCCAGTTCTTCGTCTGTAGTGTCAAAAACTGCTCCATCCTCGAGCTTGCCTGTGTAATCGATCCTGATAAAGTCACCTTTCCTGACTTCGCGTATCTTTTCTTTTGCCAAACCTACTCCCTCCTGCTGCAGTTATTTGCCTTCGATGAAGAATCGAGCAGAATAGAGAAAAGGAGAGAATAAAGTATTTATAAGTCTTTTGGTGGAGAATACTCCTTCTGCACCTCATGCATACGAGGCGCGAACCGTCGTTTGATCGGCAACATGATCAAGGGCACGTCATACTGACCGATAGGACGCTGTACCAACGCTCCCTGCTCATCATTCCGCTCACCGAACGCAGAGTACGTCTGCTTGTTCCCATCGACCGTCATCTCCAGGAAGACCTCTTCGGCTGGATTGTAGCAACATCGATCCATCGCAGAAAAGGTGAAACTACCATAGGCTGGTATTTTGTCAGTAGGCACAACTACATGACCATCCCGCATCCTCACGCCAAGATCCGACAGTAGATTGACATACTCCTGTTCTGGATAACGACGGAGAAAAGAACCAGGCAGATTCGCATGAAGTTGTTCCACAGGAACATCCTGGAAACCTATCTGTCCGCGGATCTTTTCGAAATACTGCTGCCCCGGATGCCCAGCCTGAGTCGGGTCAGCGACACAAGCACTGTAAAGACGGCCCATGCAGCCAAAATAGAACCAGGGCCGCATGGCATCAGCAACAGCCCTCTGCACTGCATGATCTTGCTCAGAAGTGCCGGCTTTGCCTGCGATGTGCTGGACAGCGCTGAAATACCTGCCGAAATCCTCTCCTGCGTCAATGCGGACCCGAGGCCGAGAGACAGAATAATGCGCAAGAACGATATCGGAGCCTTCAGAGGTCCCGGTGCGATAATGACCCAGTTGCTTGACTGGCAGATCAATATTACGTACCTCAGAAGGTAAGGAGGCTTTTGCAAGCCCTACCTGGACGCGAGTTTCCGATCCCATCACTTCATTGTCTTCTGTACGGTTCTGGAATGTGTTGTATTGTGTACTATCATCAACCACAACCCAGAGATTATGGAACACCTCATACTCCTGCTCCTTTGGCTGCAGCCCCGATTCCAGTGATAGCAGATGCGTGCGTGGATCATCTTTATCCCGGACTCCCGTCCCATAGAACAACGCAGCAGTATTTGTCTTGACATTAACCCCCTTCAACCAGATCTCTGACGGGTCATTGCCCTGACTCTGCTGATCCTGTGCTGCAAGACGCAATGATTCATACACAGCTACTGACGAGAGCACAAAACCCGGAGCCAATGCAATATCGTACAACGGATGCTCCTTTGGCAGTGCGCGCGTCACCTGCGGGATATGGAGCAGGTTGTCGTCCCCCACGATTCGCTGGATCTTATGGGAATCAGAAAACTTAAGGATGAACTCGAGTTCTGACGGGATCACTACCTGGTTTGCTGCGGTACCATTGGCCATAAGGACAGAAACAACACACTTGCTTTTAAATCTTTTGCTTTGTAACTACCTATTAGTTACTAAATGAGTGCCACTGATATATGCCCCCCCTTGGCGCACTGTTCTCACTACTTTCGTTTCCAAAAGTAGAACGCCCCGGCCACACACGCAGAAGCTGCAAATGCACCCACGATACCAATAGCATGGCTCTTTGCTTCTGAATCACGCTGTGCCCTGTACATCGCATCTACTGCATCCATGCAAGCCGGGACCGTTTCGGGTACGACTTCTATCAAGGAAAATCGCGCATCAGGATATTGCTCGTTGTGGCGCGCGATATTGTCGCAGGTATCAATGCGCTTGCCGATAGCAAAATCAGGAAATGACTCTTTTCCGCCCCAGCTGTGATCTGCGCCATAGACAACCACAGCAAGCGGTATGTTGTCCTTCATGACCTTACGTAAGAGATAGTCCTCACGGGACTGATATGATAGCTCCTGCACCACCGGATCAGACCGGCTCAAAAAAACATTACCTTGTTTCCTGTACCTCTGCTCGATACCCTCAATTGTCGCATTCGATTCCTCCCACGTCTCTGTATTCTCTGCAGGATGCAACCGGATACGACCCTCGAAATACAACGCAACCGGGCTATGCTGCCGTTTCCAGTCATTCAGTACCCTTTGCGCCTCTGCCTCTACTTTTTCTTCTCCAGCAGCACCCGCAAACTCTTCACGCGCACCCTGGAATTTGCGACATTGCCTGACCAGCTTTTCATATTCTTTCTGATCCACCCCCTCAAAGTAGACATCACGCATCCCCTTATCAGCAAGAGCAGAAAGGATGTCATAGATCTCGTTCTGACAGGCAACCGATTCCGATGTGGACCCATCTTTGCCCTGATGAACTTGCCGCACATGGACCAGGGTATATTTTGCTCCTGGTGTCATATACTTTCTGACAGAATGAGCTTTCGGGAGCGTATCAGGGAATTGTGTAAGCAACCTGTTGGCATAGGTCATCTCAGTTGAGCGTTGCAAAGAAGATTCCTGCGCCGGTTGCTGTGCATGAGCAGATTGAGACAAAGTAGCTGCCAGCAGCGCCATTCCGAGACATGCTGTCGTGGCTGTCCTTCTGACAATTTGACCAAGTCCCATGCTAGATGAAAATCGCTAATCATTTATAAATATTATTATATTAGTTACTATATGGTGGTTAATTATTTCCCATCAAATACTCTCCTTCCGCCCATGTACACATTTTATATACCCCCCACCTCAGAATACTTCCTATGATCATCACGTTTTCCGGGATGCCCGGATCAGGCAAGTCGACGATTGCAAAAAAAGCAGTCGAAAAACTTGGTTTGAAACGATTCTATACCGGCGGCGTGCTGCGAAAGATGGCAAAAGAGCATAGTATGGATATCCAGACATTCCTTGACTATCTCGAACAACACCCCGATGAAGAACGCCGGGTGGATGAACAGATCTATGCCCAGGCCCGAACAGAAGAAAAGGACAGCGACATATTGGCAGAAGGCCGGGTCGCATTCCACTTTCTTCCTGAATCTATCAAAGTATTCTTTGATGTTACCATAGAAGAAGGCACCCACCGCATCTATAACCAGATGCAGGGAAACAATGACCGCAATGAAAAGCATTATATCTCATTTGACGAAGCCCTGATAGCCACAAAAAAGCGTCTTGATTCTGAAAAGCGCCGCTATAAGGCTCTCTACAACATTGATGTCTATGACAGGAGTAATTATGATATTGTGATCGACACCACAGGCAAACCTATTGACGAGGTTAAGCATGAATTTTTCACAAAACTCAAAAATTTAACTACATAATAGTAATAATCCTTATATATACGCATATTTTTCTGATGTCATGGTCCAAAAAACCAGCTATGATTTTGCTGCAAAGCAGCTCTATCGAGACACATATCGCAAATTTCTTGCTTCTTCTCTGGCACATATTCCTGCCAGCCAAAGACGGGTCCTCTGCTTTCCAGGCCATGAAGGGCTTGAGATCACTGAAGTCTATGATCCTCTTGGTATACCGCGCGCAAATATCGTAGCACTTGAGCAATCCCCTGACATTGCTGAGACTATCAGGAACCAATTTCCTGACATCACTGTCATTACACAAGACGCGTATGACTATTTTCAAGAATCGCATGGTGAATTCCATGCTATCAATCTCGACTATCAAGGCCAGCTCAAGCAACCTGAGATGCTGACATTACGCAAACTGCTGATGAATCGCAGTGTCGCCAACGGTGGAGTCCTTGCGACCAATTTTTTCGGCAATCGTGAGCCCGCGCAACGGCAAAAACAATATGCGATCCTTGCAAACCAGGCGCAGGTGGATCTGGAAAACATTGCAAACTTCCATGCACACATGACTGGCACACGGCCTAATTTTGCCATGAACGACAAGTCTGAATCGCTCCCTGAAGTCCGTGACAAAGGCATCAGCGCCGATATTGTAAATGCGATCGGAGTCTCAGGCAGCAATACATTCTATCAACCCTTTCTTGATTCTGCAAAAAAAACTATGATTGATATTGCAGAACACATGTGTCCTGGCATAACAGAAAAAGTGCCGCTCCAGGATCTTCCACTCGAAGTGCCCGGAGTAGGGATTGCAATCGGTTCCACTTTTGTCGCAGAAATGCAACGCGCCAATATTGCTCCTGGCTATGCATCACAACAATATTACAACATCTTCACTCATCTGCAGATGTCTCATGATAAGCCCTATATCATAGCAGACCATAAACGATATGCATATCCTTCGGGACGCAATCTTATGCTTGCTGACTTTGTCCAACTAAACACCCAATGGCATCGATGGGATATGGACCTGGTGCGTTTCGATATAGAAGGCACAAAGATAACGGCACGGAGAGGATATGACAAACCCGGACGAAAATTGACACGGTTCATCGAAACAGTTGCCCGCAAATACCTCCCCGCTCATTTTGCACCGCGCATCATGCTTTCCCCTGAAGGAAATCTTGCAGTTCCTGCACCTACTGCGGTGGATGGCAACACTACCAATAATACTATTGAATCTTCTCCTGAAACCCCTCCGACAGGACATCAGCCCGCACACAGTGAGCCAAGAACTGGACCTGAGATCACCAAAGCTGAGATCCGCGATTTGCTCAGAGACGGTATCCCGCTCGATGAGATACTTGAAGCATTCGACCATCAACTCACCAGAATGGAGGCTGCCGCTTTCAGAGCCCATCAGACCCGCGGCACCTACTCGACCCCATAGATTTAAATATCAATCTTTCCTGCCTGCTTCCTATCACGCGTAGGGGGCATTGAACAGATGGCAAAGGATCAGGATATTCTACCAGAGGACACGCGCCGCACCGTCGGCCGGAGCGCGCAGCGCAACAATATATTAGCCGCAAAACTTGTAGCTGAGACAGTCCGCACCACACTTGGACCCAAAGGGATGGACAAGATGCTGGTCAACCAGCTTGGGGATGTCACAGTAACAAACGATGGCGCTACCATCCTTGAAGAGATCGCTATCGAGCATCCCGCCGCAAAGATGATCGTTGAGATTGCCAAGACCCAGGAAGATGAGGTCGGCGACGGCACCACCACCGCAGTCATCATCGCGGGAGAACTTCTCAAAAATGCGGAACACCTTCTTGACAAGAACATTCATCCGACTGTCATCACCCGTGGATACCGGCTTGCTGCACAGAAAGCCACCGAATCCCTCAAAGCGATTGCCGAACCTGTCAGCACCGATGACAAGGATGTATTGGCAAAGATTGCACAGACTGCGATCACCGGCAAGAGCGCAGAACTCTCCAAAGAGACACTGGGCAGACTTGCTGTGGAAGCTGCCGTGCATATCTTTACCGCCACGGACCAGCCGGAACTTCATCATATCCGGATCGAGACGCAACCCGGCACATCAGTGGACAATTCCCGCCTCATAGAAGGGCTCATTATCGACAAGGCACGCACACACTCAGGGATGCCAAAGAAGATAGAAGACGCAAAGATCCTCCTCTACAATGCGCCCATCGAGGTGCGCGATACTGAGACGGATGCCAAGATCAGCATCACCAGCCCTGACCAGATGGATGCGTTCCTCAAGCAAGAGGAGAACATGATAAAAGCCCTTGCCCAGAAGATCATCGATACAGGGGCAAATGTCGTATTCTGCCAGAAGGGCATCGATGATCTGGCGCAATATTTCCTGGCAAAGCACGGTATCATGGCCATGCGACGCGTGAAGAAGACAGACATGGACGCGCTGTCTGCCTCGACAGGCGCTCGCATCATCAGCAATCTCGATGAGATCACCACTGCCGATCTGGGATCCGCCCAGTGCGTCGAAGAGATGCGGGTGGATGAAGAATTCTATACATATGTGACAGGATGCAGGAAAAAGGACATCGTGACGCTGCTTCTCCACGGAGGCACCGAGCACACAGTGGCAGAGATCAAGCGAGGCATGGAGGACGCCCTCGGCGACCTTTTCACCTCCCTGCGCACCAAGCGGGTAGTAGGAGGAGCTGGTGCCCCGGAGATCGAGACTGCAAAAGTGCTACGCGCCTACGCAGAATCACTGCCCGGACGCGAACAGCTCGCGGTTGCCGCCTTTGCCGAGGCGATCGAATCCATTCCGGTCACGCTTGCCGAGAATGCAGGACTCGATCCGATCGATATCCTTACCGGCCTCAAAGCCGCCCATGAGAACAAACAGGTATGGGCAGGTGTCGATGTGTTCTCCGGGGAGATTATCGATAGCTGGAAGCAAGGCATCATCGAACCGCTCAAGGTCAAGACGCAAGCGATCGAATCTGCCTCGGAAGTTGCCATAATGGTGCTGCGCATAGACGATGTGATTGCTGCGACAAGCCAGGAAGCACCTGGAAATCCGCAGATGCCCGGCGATTTCTAGAGGATTATCACTCCTCGAGGATAAAGACAAATATTTATATAGACACACCGAGAGAAATAGGACTGTATGGCCAAAGGTGACGAATACGAAATAGTGAATTCTTCAGAGGTTAGCTCACTCAAACAGGAACTCGATGCGATCAAGAAGAACCCGTTCATCGCAAAGCAGGACGGCAAAGAACTCAAATCTTCTATCGACGGACTGCAGCAGTCCCTTTCCCAGATGCTCGACATTTTCAAGAAAGCATCAGATGAGATGACGCTGGAGGAGAAAGAAGAGCGCATGATTGCGCGGCAGATCAAGCCTATCATCTCCAAAATAGAAAAGATTGTCGATCAGAATGAGACGATCGCGGAAGGAATCGTCACCATTGCAGAAAAGACCGAGGATACCCAGAAAAAGGTGGAAGGGTTCGAGAATAAGATGGACGCGATGATGACACGGATGGAGCAGCTCGAGCACGCGCAGATGAGTGTATCATCCCATCCCAGCAGCCCACCGGGCCCTTCTTTTGATACTAACCCTCCTGATCTGCCTCAGATGCCCAACCAGATGCCTCCTATGCAGGATTTTTCTGGGCAGAACATGCAACCACCTCCCTCAGGCATGCCGTCACCTGGAGGGCTTCCTCCCCTTTCCGGCGGGCCAAGCCCAGGAACTGGGCCCAGCAACCAGAATATGCCGCCACCTGGTAATTCCATCCCTCCTCTTGCCCCGAACCAGCTAGAGAATGATAACAAGAAGAAAAAACTGGATCTTGGATCGTTGTTCAAAAAATGAGCCGCACCACACCCCCTTCTTTTGCCGAGTATGACCCAAAACTGGTCAAGAAATTCATCTTCCACGTACTAGAAGCCAATCGTGATGGACCGGCGCTTTCGATGCCGGAGAAAGAACCGCGACATATTGGAGAGGTTTTCCAGACAGGATACAAGAAAACCAAGATTACCCCGTCACAGCAAGAGCAGAAGATCGATGCGCTACAGAAAAAGGTGCTTACTCTTGAAAAGACAATCGGCAGCCTGCAGGAGCGTCTGGCTGAAGTCTCTGAAACCTGTGCGACACTGACCCGAGAGGCCATAAAGACAGAAGAAGAGGTCGTCGAGCAGAATACGCCTCAAAAAAAGACGAGAAAGACGCAGAAGAAAAAGGCTGTGCTGGATCAGAGCGATATCGAAAGCCTGCGCCATGAGCTTCGTAAGATTGAATCTATCTATGGATTCCTGCGGAAAAGTGGCAAACATTCCGCGCAAGAGCTTGAGCGGGTCCGCAAAAAGCTGGAATCTACCAAGCAGAAGATCGCTGCACACCCGGCATGATCATAGATCGCGTGCCATGACGGTCCGACGACCATTTTCTCTCGCGCGCTCGATTGCACGATGGATCATCTTGACGCATTCCTCATTCAGCTTGTCCGCAAAATCAGAAGAGATACTCATAGTGTCGACAAATTCCCGGATCTTGCTTCTAATGATGACATTTTCCATATCCCCTATTCTGCACAGGATCACTTAAATATCTTGCGTAGTCATGTTCGCACACTCACCGCAAAACCTTTAAATGATTGGATGTGACTGCTCTACCGGAAGGTATCGTAATTTCTTCAATTGCGTTGCTAGGAGTTGAAACAATATGCCTGTAGAAAAAGGAGATAAAGTCAAGATTGAATACACAGGAAAGCTGGATGACGGCTCTGTGTTCGACAGTTCAGAAAAGCATGGTCAGCCGCTGGAATTCGAGGCGGGATCCGGCCAGGTCATCAAGGGCTTCGATGAAGCTGTGATGGGTATGGAGATGGATGAGGAGAAGGAAGTCTCCATCCAGAGCCAGGATGCGTATGGCGATCGCAAGGATGAGCTTGTGCGCGACATCCCACGCGACAGCCTCCCGCAGGATCAAGAACCTAAAGAAGGTATGGTCATCGGTCTTCAGACGCCTGACGGACAGCAGTTCCCTGGTACGATCGTGGGAGTGGACGAGAAAAACATCAAGGTTGATCTCAATCATCCACTTGCAGGAAAGAACCTGAACTTTTCTATCAAACTGGTCGGCAAAGAGTAAACCGACCTCTTTTTTTCTTTCCTATTCTAGAACGATATTCTGCTTTGGTACACCCGCATGCTCCAGCATTTCGCAGATGTCTTGGACAAACGCAGGTGGACCGCACACATAGCACAATTTCTTCTTGTCGGTCACCTTCTTGACCATGGACTTATTGATACGCCCTACACGATACTGCTCAGACTTCTGGCGGGAAACAGTATAATGACACACTGAGAAAAGTTCATCAAGCTCCTGCCGGTTGATAATATCCTTCTCTGTACGCGCAGAATAGATCAGCGTGTTCTCATCCTCATTGCCCTGCTCACGCAAGTGACGCGCAATAGCGATGAAAGGGGTGATCCCCACCCCGCCTGCAAGAAAATAGCCCGATCCTCGATAGGTCAGATTCCCGAAGGGATTTCCCAGCATCACCTGGGTGCCTATAGGCGCCGCGTGCAAAGCTTCTGTGACTGCATGATGGTCAGGATAGCATTTGATAATGAATTCAAGTATATCGTCATCCACCAAGGACGTCGGCGAGAACGGCCGCTTCTTCAGCTTCCACGCCTCTTCATTAAGAGCTACTGCCACACCCTGTCCAGGAAGAAAATCGAAACCTCTGGGCCTGGTAAAGATCAACTGCTGCGTATCATGGGTAAGCATCCGACGGGCAAGAAGCTGTGCGATCTTCATTAGGTCTCATCCCCCATCTCTGATATAAAAAGATATTGGATCAGGTCCCTGCGGTATAAAGCTCCTGAATCTCATCCTGCGACAACGTCCGGCTCCAGAAAGCTACCTCATCAAGGGTCCTGTTCAGTCCGCCGCTCGTATTGGAAACGAAGACCCCAAAGCCAGATAATCAGCGTGCCCCATTCGGGACAGGACCTGCTTCGGAATCGACCAATTCTCCATCCAGGTATAAGCGGTACGTCCCATCACCTGCAGCCAGAGCGACATGGTGCCACTCATATGGTGAGGCTGGCGCACTGAGACTGACATCATTGGTACTGAAATAAAGGTTGCTGCCATCAACTCCGAGAGATAAATCGTTCGGCATCGGCTCATTGTGCGAGAGTAATCCCGAAAAATCATTATCCTCAATTTTGTACCAGAGAGATATTGTCATCTCTGACATCTCCTTGACCGTCGCTTCATCAGGGAGAAGGACCCAGTCATCACCATCCATCGACAATCCTCTTCCAAAATATCCATCTGCCGTGGTGTTGCAATTCCCATTGACTGCACCATGATAGGCATTCCCGGAACTGTCCCTGACTTTAACGCCTTGCCCGAAATATGCATCCTCTTCGAAATGATACAGGGCGATCAGATCCCGCATAAAATACTCCGCAGGCAACTCATAATAAAGGACCAACGGCTCCTGGGAGTAAATGGCCTGAGTCCGAACATGGCTATAATTTAGCTCTACTGTGGCTTTTCCAGCAGCATGATCGGGCAGTCCTGCGGGAACATCAATCTTTCTGGATTCTCCAGTTCTCAGCGTGAACGGAAGATCCAGTGATGGACTCACCTGCTCACCATCGATCACAATGGTTCTGACCTGTACATTGTACGCATTATTGTTCTTGATGCGAAAGAACACACCACTGTGCGTAAGAGCAAAATCTGAGATACCGATATCTGCGAATGCCGCTTCCTGATTCGCTGTCTCTTTCTGCGTGCCAAGACCAGGGACACTGACTCCGAGAACGACCAGTGCTAAGATAATAACCACGGAGGATCAGGTATTCCGTTGCGATCTGGCACGCATATGATTATCCCTTCTTCATTTCCGCCACAGCCACGCCGCCTGCAGGCAGGAATCGGATAATATCGTCCAGGTCCCCGCCACCGATGTGCGCCCGCACTTTCTTTGCTATCCGGCCTGGTTTCTCATCGCCCTGAACCACGATGACATACGTACCCGTCTGGCTGGCGATCGCACGCACAGGACCACCGATAACCCGACCCTCATGCAGACCGAGCGCGACCCGCATCCCCGGGAAATCCACATATTCGGTCGTTCCACGGATCACAAAAGCCCCTGTCGCAAGCGACTCGCCTGCGCTAGCCTCTTTTGTGACCTGCTCCGGCCGCACACAGAACACGTCAGCACTGCCCAGACCCTTTTCCCATGCCCGCGAGTAGCTGGCAGTAGCCTGCGCCACATCCTCACGCTCTTCTTG
>CAZMDB010000035.1:0-9897 GCA_964565095.1 uncultured Methanosarcinales archaeon
ATTATGATAAGTACTTCCAAGAACTGGCTGATACGGTCAGCTTCAATGAGACGTTCGCACTTTCGATGATCAATGCCACCATGCTGCGTCTCGGTGGTGAGATGCGGGATGGGATATGGTTCATGAATGACTCACCTGTCAACATCACGCTGATTACGAATAATCTGAGCGGTTATCGGGATACGCATACCCTCATACCAGCTGTACGACGCACCTACGAGAAGGCAGGTTTTGCAGTCAATGTATTCTATTATGATACATTGGATATTTTTGATACTGATGAGAGAGATCTAGAATACCATGCATCCTTAGGTATACTTGTCTACTATTCCGATTATCACAAGGATTTTCTGAGACGACTTGTGATGCGGTCTGCTCCAGAAAACAAGAAGCTATACACAGATGAAGGGAACTGGGTCTACGAGGATCCGGAACTTGATGAGATTGCTCGGAAGTTGGAAGAAACGGAAATTATGAGTGAAGATGAGGATCTGGCATTGATACAAGAGGGACACCGGATAATGCTTGAGCGTTCCTACATGACTACTTTGGTCGCTCAAGACGTCTATCATGCCAAACGCAAGGAAATATCCGGAGCATATCCGCAAAGAGTATCCGGTTTGAGAAACTTCAAAACTCTGCGAAGCTTGAAAGCAGATGACGGCACGTTGGTCATCGGCACAGAGCGCACAATCTTCCCTGATGATTATCTGAATCAGATGATTGTAAGCGACGGTAATATTTACCGTATGGATATGAAGCATTTTCTGGTAGATTCCATAACGCAGCGAGATCCGAACACGTTTGTGTTCAAAGGATATCGGATATCTTTTGGATCCACCTTATTCAAGGAACCGCAAAAAATGCCTGAAGATGCATTCTTCTGGGATTTCGCAAACGACGGATGGATACCAGCGGAAGGGACCTACCGTATGACCCTTTCCTACAACTTCAGTGATTTCATGCAGCAGACCTTCCATGATGGAAGTAAGATCTCATGGGCTGATGTCTTATATCATCTGGGTGACGACTATAAGGATACGTACGGATCCTGGAGCAACCGTCCTCATGAATATGATAAAAGCGTGCGTGGGTACCGGATCGATGGTAATATGCTTGTTGTGTACCTTGACGAGGTCTACTATGACCCAAGTTCGCTTGTCGAAACATATTCCCTTGATCCGATCGTCTCGCACAGTGGGCTAGCAAGGATGGTCGATGCTCTGGATATGTACAATTACAGTTCTTCGGGAGCGTTCGATGGGACTGATCCAGTGCATGTTGATGCGTTTTTTGATACCCTAGACGATCTTGATATGGCCTATCTTGCACCGTTTGTGACTGTCGGCAATACCAGTTATCTGACTGCTGAAGAGTTAGCGGATAAAAAGGAGATGCTAAAGCAATGGTATCAAGAAACTGGGGTACTGTATAGTGGAACCGGAGCCTATTATCTCGAGGATATTGACAAGCAGACCGGTACGATAACCTTGAAGTCGTTTAGTGATTATTGAAACTTTTTTTTCTTTTTTTTCTTCTCTGATTTATGGAATTGATAATATTAATATATGTTAATCTGTAATATCTCCTCTTAGATGGGTAAGGAGGTGTCAATGGCAGTATTGACAGTGGTTTTTCTAATTAGCTGCAGCGCTGCTTCATGTGCGTATCTTCTTGATGAGACTCCAGATATAGTGACTGCTTATAGTCTCCGGCGTCTGGCAGAAAATTATACTGGTCCCATATTGACTGTTGAGCGGACAAAAGATGGTGCGTTGTTAAATGTGACACTGGCTGGTGATCGATTGGATGTGTTCGCTTTGGAAACCTGGCTGGAAGGCAGTGATGGTCGTGTTGTGGCTTGGCATAGCCAGATACCGGGTGACACGGCATTATATTCCACAGGGACCGGCCCAAGGATAGCTGTGAATGGTACTGTCTTATGTGATGCTCATGGGAATCCACATATCTTTGCTTCTTTCCAAGACGAATTTGAATCTCTGCAGGCAACTATCCCCAAGGCTCTTGATGCCTCCAATTTGGGAGTGTTGATGCTTCTGGATTATGATGAGAGGGGGGCTGACTCGATCAATACGATATTGCATTTGCAGGATACTGATGCTTTCCGTTTTATGGCTCAGGAGACAGAAGATAAATTCTGGTTTTCCGCGCCAACTGCATCCGGATCATATGACGATAATGCACGCGTGTCTTTCGGTTGGAATAGAGGGCTTATTGGAGTATCCACACACAATGATCGCACTGAGTTCTGGCGAAATGATGACATGATCAGAAGCATATCGACAGTGGCCGACAACCGCAGCCCATCACAGATTACACTGTTCCCTGACTCTCGCGGCTATATTCAGGAAGTGTTGCTTGTGGAGAATATGACTGCTGCTACCATATATGATATCTATGACGATCTCAACCCATATTGGCATGCAGGTCCGAATAATACCAATAGAGAAGCTGTTTTGCCTCAACAGCATGAATATCAGATAGTCTTGTATGATTGGTTGGAGACCATCAATATCAGCGACGTCACTTTTGTGCCTGAAAACATTTCCTGGGACCAGAATATCACTGATAACGATACATTAGCGGACCTCTGGCTTCTGACTCAGGGGTTGACCGCTTCACGTGTAGTGCGGGGGCAGCCGCAATGGTATGTCCTTGATGCTGGTGACGGAAAAGGCATCGAAGCTACGGGGGAAGTCCGGGTACCTCATGAACCAGGCTCGGAGTATCCAGGGAATCCGCCGCGGTCATGGGCAAATGAACCGGCCTTTCTATATCAACTCAATATCACTTGCGCCAACGGGACACAGGGGAACCCATACTTTCTGGAACCGGCAATAGCACGTCGGGCATTGGTTGTTGCAATGGTTGACATGATGCAGTATCATCAGGCACTGCAAACCGATGGATTCGCTTCATGGGGTGATATGTATGGAAAGGCTATGTTGAGTTGGGCAGAGACATACCGCTGGACCAAAGATGTGCTCGATGAACAGACCAGGCACGCTTTCGAGCAAGGAATTGGGTTCTTTTTGGATCAGATGATAGAAACAGGACCTCGCGCAGTAAATACCAACATGGATATGTTTGCAGTTCATGGTGCAGCAGATTTTTATGCGTCTACAGATAATGAGACACTCAAGAACAAATCTCTTGCAGCAGTCAAACGATTCTTACTGGGTCACATAGATGGAGAATTAGGAGTCAAGCATTCTGTATTCAAGACATCCGGATACGATGGAGGGGTTTTTGGACCCGCAGGATACATAATGGAGGGAGATCAACCTGATATTTTTTACCAGGGGGAATCAATCTACCATTTGACTGGAGCGCTTGCAGCGGTAACTGATCGTGAGACCGCAAGTATTGATGCGAATTGGTCGTTTTTATTAGATATTCTTGATCGCATGGAACAGTGGCAGACGTATCAAGTCTTCTATGATCCAGGCAGGTATCATGATGAGATATCTGGTCCTAATGGCACCAATGTATATTACGCAGGTGCAGGATTTTCAGGTAGGACTGGCGCAGGTGTACCATCAGGCCAGGCTGATGATGCATGGAAACACTATACCTTGGTGGACATTGTACCTTCGGGAAAAGCACGATATACGCTCAATCTCGAAAGCAGTCTACCAAGCCCGGAAGAGATGAAAAATGCAGTGATTTCGAGCCTCTCTGATATTAGTGATAAGATGCAGGATATTGATAATAGTACGCCAGATGTATGGTCCGGCTGGAGTCCTTGGACAAAGAAGACGCCCTATATGCCTGCGAAGGGATGGTACACACGTGCTTTGCATCTTAATAGGACGCTATTGCAGCCGCCTGTTCAGGATACTGCTACCTATAACAAGAAGTTTGGTGGATATCCGACAGGCGATGAGTATTGGGCGTACAAAGGAACTGATAACACAACCTCTTTCGGATTCTTTGTTGAAGCACATGCACATCAGGGTTATTTCGATGGATGGTATGGAGGAAAGATTGAAACGTTCTGGACTGATGGCACAGGAATCATCATCATCAATCGTCACGGGAAAGCTGGTTGCGACCAATCAACAGAAGACTCGGCATGTTATCGGAATCTTGAGTCCAAGGCAGCACATCATGTATGGGGGCGGGATGAGCACGGAAATGGGTTCACCACCCTCCTTCTAAGGGGACAGGACTTGCAACGTAATGTCAGCTTTGATATAGACTCAGAAAGGCCTACAGTATCTGTGCGCAATATTTTCAATGATCCCAGCCATGATCCGGACAGCACGCTTTCTGGCGAACAGACAGGGGCAGAATTGAATGGGTCGTTCAACGTGACCAATACCTTTATGGCTCTTGCTGATGGTGTAGAGGTGACGCATTCGATAGAGACTGATGGCGTTGATGAGTTGACAGCACTGTGGGCTGCAATACCAGTCAATCTCCGTCTCAATTCAGATATCCGGGTGGGGGACAGATTGCAACAGCTTTACGATGATACCAGCATAGAATACTGGAAAGATGACAGATGGGAGGAACTTCCTGAGGATCTGGATGCTGATGGTGTTCCGGAAATGAGACGTACGTCCTGCCTGCGGCTGGGCAGAGATTATCTCTTGGGTGATGGTCCGCAATATGTATACATAGAGATGGCTGAGAATCAGACGGTCAGGCTGTCGAACATGACATACAAGGACCCCTATCAGACGAAGGTGACAGTACGTACGGTGCATATGGATCTCCATGGTTCACCTGGGACTGTGCGCAAGAATATCTCTGGCAATACGACATACAGGATCGTTACACGTAGCGATGTGGAGCCACCGACTGCCCTAGTCAATACTTCATCGCAGATGCTGGAATCTATGGAAGGACAGAATGTATCAATAGTCATTTATGGGGGATCAGGAAAAGATGTTGCTGATGCAGTAGTCCTGCTCAATGACCGATTTTGGGCTGCTCTGAATGCCTCCGGCAATTATACTATACCGTTACCAGCTGGCAGGCGCGCAAGATATGAGGCCCGTGTACATATTCAGTTTTCTGATGGCTCCCGACTCAGATCCGACCCCGTCTCCTTCAATGTCTCTGAGGACGATACCCTGATAAAGAATGGGAGTAGTATACATTTTGAGCAGGCGGATGAGCATTCGTTTGGAGATGATATCATCTCTTCCATAACGACCAGGTATACTACGCAGAACGGTTCTGCCAGCATGCAACTTGCACAGATCTGGAATACGAGCGCAGGACCCAACACTACGCTGCTTAGAGTGTATAATCTGACTCTGTTACAGATCAACGGTTCGCTCGAGACCGCGCAGATACGCTTCAGAGTACCTGACTCCTGGATGCGCATACATGATGTTTCGCTTGACAACATCAGTATGTATCATTACACGCAATCCTGGGAAGAAATACCTTTGGTCAGAAATGATTCGCATTTTTTGGCAAATGTCACGGATTTTAGCATGTATGCGATAGGAATCACAAGTACAAAGCCCCAAGAGACGGAAACGGATACGACCGACCAAACCACTTCTCCTCGTTCGAGGGGATCATCGGGAAGCTCGGGTGGATATTACCCTCCTCCTGTAGAACTTGCATGCCTCCCGAATGTCAGCTGCAGCCAATGGGGGAACTGTAGACAAGGTACACGAGAAAGGATCTGCGTGGATGCAAATGCCTGTACAAACGATACAGTTCAGACAGAGAAGTGTAACATGAAACCGATAGTATCATCAGGATTACTCTTTCTGGATTCAGGCAGGAACCGCTCTATAAACTATACTGTAGAGGCAGGTGTTGTGATTATTGAAATCCCGATACTGCCATCCGGAGAGTGGAAACTAGGGAATCTGCCAAGAGGACAGAAGGTTATTGTCAGAGAAATGAAGACAGGAAGGGAATACATCTTAGCAGATGTTGAAGGTTGGTATGAGTTGATGGACACTGCGCAAGTAGAAGAACCGATGACAGTTGTTCCTCAAGCGCAGAAGAGCAATAATCTGTGGATCCCCTTTGTGGTCATTATAGCCTTGATTGTGCTCTCGTATATTGGAGCCTTGGAGTATCAACGAAGCAAGACCCCTTTAGCCCAGCTGCAGAAATATATCCGCAAGCATCAATGGGCAGGAAGAGAGGCAATACGCATTCGCCTCTTATCTGTCGGTTGGCCAGTACAGATGGTAGACCATGAACTTGATACCCAACTCAAGAGTAGTATGAAAAATGAGGCCGCCGAGATTCGAACTCGGATCTGAACCCCCCGAAGGTCCGATGCTACCAGGTTACACCACGGCCTCGCAAAAATAGTGGAGTAAAGATAATCCTTAAATAGATTACTGCAACCTTGATCATACATGCAATGATCCAAAATGAATCTTCAGAAAGCACGTTCCACAGATGTAGATGAAATTTCTGCACTACGCCAGAGAACCATTCAGCAACTGAAAGGCTATCATCCAGATATCATCAACCTGCTGCTGACAAAGAACTCGCCGGAAGGTATCCGCCAGCAGATGCAGGAAAAACAGATGCTCTGCGCAGTCAGAGACGACAGGATCCTAGGCACGGTCGACGTACAGAACAATCTGATGAGCGGATTATATGTGGATCCTGCACACCAGAAAGAGGGTATCGGCACAGCATTGCTTACAGCGGCTGAAAAACAGATACACCGTGACGGCCATACCACAGTACTTCTCTATTCGACACTGTCCGCAGAATCATTCTACAGAAAGCACGGATACACCCTCGTACGCTATGAGACTGGGTGGAAAGACATCCATCCTACCAAAGTGCCGGTCATGAAAAAACACTTGTCATGACTCATCAATGATATGAGGGATCACATCAAGAAAATCGCTTGCCACGTACCCATATCCACATGTCTCATACAGGTAATCACCAGCCGCTTTGTTATAAACAGAAGCATGGCGCGCCGCTTCATACGCATCATTTCCCTGCGCGATAAGACCAGCCACGATACCTGCCAACACGTCACCGGTTCCTCCCACAGTCATACCAGCGTTGCCTCCTTCTATCCGTTCTATCTGCCCTGCAGCAATGATCTCATCTCTCACTCCCTTCTTCAGGATGACTGAATTCCCGACCATGGCAGCCGGATCAGCAATGTTGCGCACAAGTTCTTCGTACTCTTTCTGATGAGGAGTAAAGACTGCCTTGCACGGATCATCCAGATGCACCACATGCAACGCTCCTGCATCGATTACCATGGGTATCTTGCACGCACGCACAAAGTCCCGGATCCAGTTCTCTGGTTCCAGTCCGGACCCTATCAAGACTACATCCATCTGCGAAGCATATTGCAAGAGGACCTCTACATCCCAGCCACTACACTTATGGGTAATAAGATCCGGCGACATGCTGTTCAACGTCCATGCCACCTTCTCTGGTGCGGCTACATAGACAAGATCAGCACCCGCACGCAGAGCTGCCATCCCTGCCAGAAAAGGTGCCCCCACATACTTTTCCGATCCACCGATGACAAGCACTCTTCCATTGTCGCCCTTGCGGGAATCTGGCTGCCGTTCCATGTCAACCACACATGGCACCTGACTACTTATGTCTTTCGACAGCCAGGATGCTCTCCATGAGCACAGCCTCCTGATCAAGATCCGGATCACCGATCTCCTCGGATTCCTTCAGGAAATGCGCACGGAACTCTGCGATACGCTCACTATACTGCTCCGAGACCACCAGCGGTTTCGACTGCCGCTCCCAGCGTCCGAGCTGTCGAGGTTCCGGAGGGATCACTATCTCTGCATGAGGGTCCATAGCTGGACGGATTTCACGATCCTCTAGCCCCTGTTTTTGCTCATAGGCAATCCAGTTGCGCATCACATTCACATAGCGAGCCAGCAGTATGCCCTTGCGGATGCCGCTATTGGCATAATGATCTGCTTCCGCATCCGGAATATCCACATCGACTGCCTTTTGATGAGATACACCTTCCCTATCTTCATAACTGCTTGTAAGACGCAAAGCCGTATCGTTTCCAATCTGCCGCAGTTTGAGTATCACAATCCCGCCCTTGGTCTCTCCATCCTCTCTGGCGGACGGGAACAGGGTATTGACTTTCATGATCTGACCAGTAGCCTCATCAGCCTCAGGTGATCCGTAGACTTTTTCTATCTCAAACCCGGACGCATCGAGACGCAATCCCAGGTCGAACACAAGAGGAGTCACCATGTATTCGAATTCGTCGTCCATCCGGGTTTTGAACTCTTCTGCAGAATGCACAGAATAATAATTCGCACCGCGGATCTTGGTAATCTCTTCCACCAATTCCGTATTAAAATCCACGCCCACGCCAATAAAAGTTGTGTGGATGCCATTGTCTGCATTCCCACGCGTCATACCAAAAAGCCCTTCTTCACTATGCACTCCCTGATTCAGCATCGCGTCAGTAAGAAAGATGATCCTGTTCTCATACTCGCCCTTATCAGCACCAAGATAGTCATCAAAGAGCTTGGTCGCTTCCTCCATCCCTGCAGCCATGTTCGTGCCGCCATGCTGATGTATTTCCAAGATATGATCCTTGATAGCCTGCATATCAGTGGTGCCGACACTGCCTAGCGGCTTTGCCAGATGCGCTTGACTCTCGAACAGGACCATCCCGAAGCGATCATCAGCATCCAGATGTCCCAGCAGATCCACAACAGACTCAGAGGCGATCCGCATCTTGCTTTTTTCAGCCTCTGGATCACGATGAGGATCATCATAATAGTACCTACTAAAAGGAGCCCCCATGGAGCCCGAAATATCAAGAACAATGACCAGGTTCAGTTTTTTGCGTGCAAAATCCTCCTGCGCCATCCCTGATTCCAGTCCCACCTGGAGATAATGCTCCTCTTCCTGACTGAATGGATCTTTCGACAAGGCATAACTATACACCGGACAGAAAAGCGAATCACATCCCTGGCTCTCTCCGGTATCGAACATATAATCATAATATGCACCTTCATATGTAATGTCCGTAGCCACCGGCAAGTATCCTTCTTGGATATTGGCACGAAAATTTTCGATATCCTTGGCACCTCCCACAGAAAAGCCGATAGAGTCTTCCATCTGACGGGATGCATCCGAGACCTGATACTGTGTGTTGCCAAGCATACCCGCACTTCTTGAAAAGATGGATACACTGCTTAGAATAGTCAAAGGAATAATAAGGAATACCGCAAGAAGAGGGATGAGAGCAATCTTCTGCTGCTTCCAGATCGACACGATTATCCCGGCAAGCAATGCGAGCACAAAGAGCATCAGAGCGCCTAGCATCAGGATGAGAGATTGAATGAACGCGCCCAAGACACCAACAACTACCAGAGCGGGCGGAATGACCAAGAGCGCTACTCCCAGCTGTCTGCCTATCCCTTTGCGACGGATGATCATATAGATGGCCACGCCTATCCACATAAATACAAGGAGAGCGGCCACAATGCCTCCATAGACCAAATAATCATTGACTGATGTGTGAGAATACACCCAATCATCCCTTTTCCCTAGACGGGATACAGACCACAGCAAGGCGATAAGAATGATCGGAAGGATAATCCATGTTTTTTTCAGCGATTTCATTTTACAGACCATATGCTTCAGCTTCCTTATATATCCAACGATACCTGCAGATGATGTTGCAGTCATCAGAACAAGTTCGTTCCTCACGCTCAAGCGCACGCCACACTACGGATATCTACTGGCCAGCGTCCCGTAATCGTCAAATACAACTTTACATAGAAAGTTGACAACTATTGTGCGTTTCGCCTCACGCTCAAGCGCACGCCACACTACGTATATCCACTGGCCAGCGTCCCGGAATACGTCAAATACAACTTTACATAGAAAGTTGACAACTATTGTGCGTTTCGCCTCACG
>CAZMDB010000035.1:9997-12959 GCA_964565095.1 uncultured Methanosarcinales archaeon
CTCAAGCGCACGCCACACTACGTATATCTACTGGCCAGCGTCCCGTAATACGTCAAATACAACTTTACATAGAAAGTTGACAACTATTGTGCGTTTCGCTTGGCGCTCAAGCGCACGCCACACTACGTATATCCACTGGCCAGCGTCCCGTAATCTTTAAATACAATCCAGATACCCTTTGCTGTATGTCGATATTTGATTCTATCCTTAAAGACTCTGAGAGCCTCTTCAAGAATGATGTTGCGCTCTCCTACGAGTTCGTGCCCAAGATTGTTCCTTATAGAGAGCAGCAGCAAAGAACGGTAGCAACCTGCATCGCGCCTATGTTCGACAAGCGTAGCGGCCGCAACCTTATCATCTACGGTCCGCCTGGGATAGGCAAGACTGTAGCGACCAAGCATGTCCTGCGTGAACTCGAGGAGAAGACTGACGATATACTCCCTATCTATATCAATTGTTGGCAGAAGAATACCACCTATAAGATCATGCTCGAGATATGCGAACAGCTCGAATATCGTTTTACCCATAATAAGAAGACTGACGAACTTTTTGCCATCGTCAAGAATATGCTCAATAAGAATGCGACAGTCTTTGTGTTCGATGAGATCGATAAAGCAGAGGATCAGGACTTCCTCTATTGGATCCTTTCCGACATCATTGTCAAATCAGTGATCCTCCTGACCAATTTTAAGGATACTATCACTTCGATGGACATGCGGATCAAGAGCCGACTGACTCCGGAAACCATCGAATTCCAACCCTATAACCGTCAGGAGACCGAAGGTATACTTGACCAGAGACGGGAGCTTGCTTTCCATGAGAATGTCTGGAAAAAGAAAGCGTTTGCTAGAGTTGTGGAAAAGACGTTCGATATCAAGGATATCCGCACCGGTCTCTATCTACTCAAGGAAGCGGGCCTGGCAGCAGAAAGCCGTGCATCGCGTACTATTGAAGAGAAGGATGTGACATCTGCAATCGGTAAATTGGAAGAGTTCAAGATAAAGAAGCCGGATAAGCTGGAGACACAGACGCAGATGATACTTGAACTGATTAAGAACAATTCCCCTGCGCGCATAGGCAATCTCTACAAGTTTTTCCAAAAAGAAGGAGGCACATCTTCCTACAAGACGTTCCAACGTAAGATCCAAAAGCTTGCGGATAACAAGTTCATCACGATAAAAAAGACTCAGGGAGGAGCTGAAGGCAATACCACTCTCATCTCCTATAATACTGCAACAAGAACTCTGGAAGATTTCAAATGAATGTACTTATCCTTGGTTCCCTTCCCAAAACACCAGAAGAGACTGCCCATTATCAAACAATAATTGATGTATGTGCTTATCTTGCCACAACAATCTCTTCCCCTATCGACACTGCCATTTTCCACGGAAATGATCAGGAACGCTACCGACGCGCATTCCAAAAGGTTGCGGATGCAGACCTCATAATCGCGGAACAATCATCCCCTTCGACAGGACAAGGCATGGAATTACGCGAAGCGGCACTTCGGGATATTCCTGTGATCGCTATCGCAAAGAACGGCTCTAACGTTTCAGGTCTTGTCAAGGGGGCTCCGAACCTGCATACACTCCTCTACTACGCCGATGAGGCTGAACTTGCGACAAAACTCAAAGAAACACTTCAACAATTCTCCTGAAGGTACACTTCAACAGCATCCAGAAGTGTGCGGCTTACGGCACTCAATCTCAGATCACGCGCCTGCGCCGGCAAGAAAAGCTCAGCGCCATCGCCTTCCTTGACCTCATAATCCTGATCAGGTAGAGGGGCTACATACATATAGACATGAACATGCATGTCAGAATATTCCCCAATCATGGTAAACTCCTCCACAGGCAGACCCAACTCTTCATCTATCTCCCGTACCAACGCCTGCTCAGGGGTCTCGCCTTCTTCTATACCACCGCCAAAAAAACCCCACTCCTCTCCACGCTTGGAAATGGAACGACGATCCTGCAGAAGGATCTTACCATCACGATAGAATGCCATACCAGCTACGGGCCGACATCGTTTCTTTTCGGCTCCTCCGCAGAGGTACTCTTCCAGCATGTCTAAGAGAGGATAATCTCCTTCGACTAGTTGGAGTTCCCGCGCTTGAGCAATGGTGAATAGGGCAGCACTATCTCCTTCTTTGACCTCATACAGTTCATTCGGCAAATCCGCGACAAAAAAATACACATGCACATCAAGATCAGAATACCGATGCTCATACTCACCTACAAGAGAAAACGAGCGCAGCCGCAATCCTAGCTCCTCATTGATCTCTCGTGCCAGCGCATCTTCAGGCCGCTCTCCTTCATCAATGCCTCCACCGAAAAAACCCCACTCCTCTCCACGTTTGGAGATAGAACGACGTTCCTGCAAAAGGATTCTTTCGCCTTTACGCAAAGCTACTATAGAAACATGCCGTATAGCCATCATGCATGACCCGAGAATCTATACTTATTGATGTTCAGATATGAACTCATTTCTGTATACAGAGTATTGACATCATCTTTAAGTATCGAATCAAAATCCTTGATATATCCCGCATAAATATACTTGTCGATGATCACCCGGAAAAAATATGTCAAGGCATTAGACATCCATTTACCTTCAAGATCAGTGAATACATACCCATTGAACGTCACACTGACATCCCCCTTCTGCAACTTGACATCCTTGCCATCCAGATTAACTATCACATCACGCACCTTGGAAGCATTGAACTTGATCACCAGAAGGAACTGCACATAATCCGATACAGTACGTGTAGGTCGAAGATCCAGATTGATGACTTTCTCATCCTCGAACACCTTCACGTCATGCTGCACCTCCTTCTTATCATACCCCATCTCCTTGATGAAGCGCTCGAAGACCGCATAGAATTCTTCAAGATTGAATAACCCTGAATAACTGAGCTTGAGCCCGGATACCACAACTCTTTTTTCTGTCATCTTCTACA
>CAZMDB010000036.1:0-12292 GCA_964565095.1 uncultured Methanosarcinales archaeon
AGTGGTTCCGGGGCGCAACAATGCGATCACAAAGCTTATTGCTGACAAGATAGCTACGACAAGCAGCGAAGTCAGCATGAGGGCAATCAAAGGCGCAACAGCAATCAAAGTCCAGACTGATGCATCTATCAGATAGCTGATTTGCAGGAGCACCACCACGAAAAGCGCGCGTGAGGACAGAAAGGTCACATGATAGAGCGGGAAAGGATGACTTGGTTTCTTGACGTGCATGTGCTAATCTTCTGCCTATGCTGCCATATAAATCTATTGCTCAGACCATCAGGCCTATCATGAAAGCAAAGACAATGCTTGCCAGAAGAAAGGTGACAAGGCTCATCTGAATCCCTGATTTCGCAGCCTTCTTCACATTCCCAGGCACGAACACCGCATACGTGAGCGCGATCAGCGAGGCGAATGCGACCAATGGTGTTGAAACGAAAAGTATCATCCAGAACTCCTCAGCATACAGCTGTACAAGCGTGGTCGAAAGAACGAAATAGATGACTTCCACAATCATCAAGATAAGCAGCATCCGGGAGATCACATAGCTCATGTGAAACTGATCCGATCTGCGCCTTTTCTTTGACATATTGGATTTTTGCAGAATCAGACCTTATAAAGCTTATGTTTCACACCAGTATCTCCGAATGCAGAAGAGAAAATAGTGCATATGAAAATCCAGGATTTTCAATGTTTGAAAATGGAATCATTTTCATAACCACCTTGGAGCAAGAAAATCAGCCGATTTCTTGTTGAGCAAAGCTCCACAAGATCCAGAAATTTACGAGTAATTTCTAAGGACATGCAACCAAAATCTCGCAAGACATGTCGTACGGCAGTCGCAAGTCACCACGCACGCGGCTAGAAAAGTGATTGTGGCCCTAGCACGAAACCTTGCAGCACTATTTTCTTGAAAAATAGAAGAGAGCTATCGCTATGCTGTGAAAGTAAGTTGTTGAAATTCCTAAAAATGTGAAGAACAATTCATGCTCAATAACGTCAAGATATTTCTTGAATTGCGTGTGCACCTTTTTGTGCACAATCCATAAGAGATGCAAAAGCAGTCCTATCAAGAAATAAAAGTATCTGATGAGATAATGACTACTTTTACTCTTCATCTTTGCTTCATCCTCGACGCGAATAATCAACGGGGGAAATGGCCTGATCAGAAAACTCTCTGACAGAACTACAGAAGAGCGTAATTCCTACGCTCTTTTCTTGGGGTTTCGAACCCAGAGACGAATTGCAGATGGGGAGGCGGATCCAACCGGAAGAAATGTATCTGCAGATCAGCATCAGTCCGTAATACATCGAACATGGCAATATAATGCGCATCATCTGCGGTCAGGTAGCTCATCATGCGCACTTTTCCTCTGGCCTGATGAGTCAGGGACTGATGCAATGACCTCCATCTGTCAGCCGAATGCTCTTGCGCACTCATATGCGCGTCCGGGATAGAGTGAGCGGCGTACTGCTGGAATTGTCGCACGTATTCCGGGTCAGGCGTGTGATGCTGCTGAAACCCAGGGATGAATCCCTCAGTCGAAGCGATAAGAAAGTCGATGCCGCCACGAGGTTCAGTGATGATGTACTTGTCATCCATAAATGGGACCCGGTCCTGCACGTGCTGAGACAGATGTCCAGGATTGCGCCCATGATTCTGCAAAGCTTCTTCCATGTCCAGGAACAGATGATGTTGTTCTCCGCGAAGGGATTGCTGTGTGCCATAGACGCCCTCAATACGTATCGGAATATCATTCTTCTCATCGTATAGCCGGAACTGCGGAGGAAACAATCTAGATGCCTGCTCAGGGGACGCGGCGTACAGCCTGCTTGCTTCTACCCATGGTCGAGAATTCATGGTAGAGTGCAACTCCCTTCGATTTATAAAATTAACGAATTTGAGATAAACATCACATTACTCGCTAGATATGAGCTTTTCCTGGTATAAATTATCATGTATACGAATTTATTACTCACTTCCTTATCATTTCTTTCTTAAAGGTGGTGAATTTTCCCGGCAAGAGTCTGCAGAGGGATTTCCTGTAGGTGACTGCAACCCCTGCCATAATCACCAGCAGAACCACCAGACTGACCGTCCATGCACGGAGGGGCATTCCCAAAAGACTCAGATAGAATATCGTGAGTGGTACAATAGCGATAGAAAGCGCAAAGCTGAGAGCGACACGTTCAATGATGTCGATATCACTGAAGAATGCATATGTCCAGGCGAATCCAGGCAGAAAAAGCACGTAGACAGATCCGAACACGATACGCACTGACTGTACAAGGGGCATCCATACCGCAAGAAGGCCCGACAGCACCAAGAGTCCAGCCAGACTACCCGCGATTGTTTTCTGTATCCTCATTGAGTATCAGCGCTCCAAGGGCCCCCACAAGGATCACGGCAAGCGGAGCGATCAGGTAGGCGACCCAACCCAGGATTACGGTCTTGACATATATAAGGATTCCGGCAGCAAGTGCCAATAGCACTAACAAAAGATAGTCATAGCGTGTCGTCACAGACGGCCGCCTATCGGGTGTCAGTACCGCACTCAGAATGCCACCGCTGACGACTGCTGCAAGAAGGTGACGCATGTCGAGCAGTGAGCTGATTGTGGTGGGGCGGAATTCTTCAATGAGCAAGAAACCCAGATAGATGACAAGAAGGATGGAGAATATGGTAGACACCCATTCCCTGTACTGATGCTGAATTACTGAAGAACGCAGTTGTTTCTTGGCGACCACCTTGCACAACCGGACCCGAGTCTTTACTGTGCGCCAAAAAGATCGCTTGCGCTGCTGCACCCCCACAATCATCTGCCTGCCATGCACCAGCAGCGCAAGGACCCATGCTCCCAGGGCAATCCATCCCAGCACAGCGGTATCCATGATATACCATACATGCTCATGGAGCACTGAGAGTACCACGAAAATGATGGTCAGGTATATCGCGAGACGTAGAATGGTCCGTTTGACAAGTTCGTGCATCTGAGAAGATATGGGAGCATGATTTTTAAAACATTTATGCTCCACTTTGCTCATGCAGACGGTTCTCAGACGGACATTCCTCCAATTGCTCATCGTGTATGTGTTGGTCGTCAACCTTTTCTATTGGGGTATCCTTCCCCGTACTGCTCTGCACCTCGGACTCTTTGCGGTTGTCCTGGGGGGTATCGGAGGCGCTGCCTTGTCTCCGAAGAGATCCCGTAAGCACCTGCCCCTATGGCTTGTTTTTGCCGGCATCGCTCTTTTTACTCTCATCCGCGTAATTTCGTATGATGGTTCGCCGGTCCCCCTCGGATATGACCCGGGGATCTACAAGCTTTCGATTGAACACCATTTTGCGGGCATGTCGACCGAAATCGCCTTTCCGCAGGGCTTTCTCTCACTTACCGACACTCTCCTTGCACTGGGATATTCATCATGGGAGATTCTTGTGCCGGTGTTCATCATCTTCCAGATATGCCTGTTACTTGGCGTCTATCTTGCCACAAAAGCGTGGCTGGGACGAGATGCAGGCATCGTGGCAACTTTGCTCATGAGTGTATCTGTCACGCAGTTCCAGACTTTCTGGTACCTGTACTACAAGAATGTTGTAGCAATATTCCTGCTCAGTGTGGCTGTGTACCTCATGAAAGAGCGGGAAAACGATATCGCTCTGGTGCTGATCGGAGGCATGATCGGAGGAATCCACCGTCCGACGTTTCTCCTCTTCGGGCTCATCTATCTGGTGGATATGGCATTCAGGTCCAGGCAGCACTTCTGGCGTGACGCGGTTGTCGGCGCATGCACGCTCCTGATCGCCGTCCTTTTCTCACTCCATGATGTGTTCGGCTTGATTGCTGCCCCCCTGCGTGATCTGGCTTCAGGGACCGGACCGGGGACCTTCTTCTCTCTGGCAGACTATCAACTGCTCACCCTGATCTATATCCCTTTTGCGGTGATAGGAACAGTCATACTTTTGCGTACGCGCGCCTACTCTCCTATCTTGAGTTGGGCAACAATTGGCCTCCTTATCGTGTTCGGAAAGCTGTTCTTCTATAATCGCTTCATCATCATGCTCGACATCGCTGTACTTATGCTTGCAGCTTACGGAATCGTAGTATTGCTCTTGCGTCACAGATGGATCGGTAGCATCGCTCTCACATTGCTTCTTATCTCTTCATCTGCACTGGTCAGCCAGAAGATGCTCTCACAAGGTCCTATGATTTCTGATGCAGAACTTGAAGTGATCGAATCACTGCAAACCCTACCAGAGAACGCCTCTGTCGTTGCGACGGACTCTTACTATTCTCCATGGATTTTCGGCTATTCGGCAAGACGCACGATTGCTCCCGGCCTGTTCTCAGCCAACAGATGGAATCTTTCCGGCTGGCAGCAATTCTGGCAGGGCGACATCCGCATGCTTTCTGAGTATGAAGGTCCGCTCTATCTCTATTCCGGAGCCAAAAGGCCATTTCCTGCAGACCATGAATGCCTTGAGCCGTTGTGGGAGAGAGCTGGATCTCATCTCTACAGGTACGTATGCAGCTGAACATGCGTTATGATAATACTTCGAAAAAACCATCTCCTCCATAGTACTCGAAGCCTTTTTGACGGCATTTTCTTTCCTATCCTGACATGCTGGACATGCTCATAATATTTATAAGGTTGCCATGATGCCTTTTTTTGTATGAAGCTAGCAGTCATCATTCCCTGCCTCAATGAGGAGAGAACTATCGCAGAGATGATTCCGCGTATCCCGCGTCCCGAAGGAATCCGTTCCGTAAGTATCTGCGTGATCGATGACGGATCGACGGACAACACTGCGGTCCGCGCACGGCAAGCGGGTGCCCATGTGATCCGGCACCATATCAACAAAGGGGTGGGCGCTGCATTCAAGACTGGTATAGATTGGGCGCTTGAACAGAAGGCGGATATCATCGTAAATATGGACGGTGATGGACAGTTCCAGCCGGAGACGATCCCTGATCTGATCAAGCCCATCATGGATCACCGGGCTGAGTTTGTCACATGCACACGATTCCGCAATGGCCGACCAAAAGGGATGCCACTTATCAAACGAGTAGGGAATAGGATATTCACGAATCTTATCAATTATCTGACCGGGAAGCGCTTCACCGATACCCAGTGCGGGTTCCGCGCCTACACCAGAGAAACTGTATTGAGGATGACGACCTTCGGGAAGTTCACGTATACGCAAGAGGTGTTTCTGGATCTAGCACACAAGGGGACGCGCATGACTGAAGTGGCGTTGCCGGTACGTGGCCAGCGCCAACATGGCAAATCAAAAGTGGTGAAGGGAGTCGTACCGTATTCTGTGCAGGCCATAAAGATCATCATGCGCACTTTCCGTGACTATCGGCCCCTGACGTTTTTCGGCATGCCAGGTGCCTTGATCATGGTCATGGGGCTCGGCGTGGGTCTGGGAAGCTTCGCCTTTTGGGCGCTTTATGGGATGACTTCACCGGTCCGGACATACATTACAATCTCAGTGTTTTTCATGCTTTTGGGGCTACTACTCATCACATTGGCTGTGCTTGCTGACATGTTGGACCGGATACGTATGAATCAGGAAGAAATATTGTATAGGTTGAGGAAATGAAGATTTTGCTCATAGCGCTCTCAGGAATCGGGAATACCATTCTTGCTACTCCCTTTATACAGTCTTTGCGTAATCTCTATCCAGATTCTACCATCGATCTTCTCACTCACAAGAAAAGCTTCGCAGAATGCTTAAATGGATCAAAAATAATCAATTCTTTTTTTGACCTAGAACATCGCAAGGCGATTACCATCATCGGACTTCATAAGAAGCATTATGATATCTCCTTCTGTCTATTCCCATCCAATAAATGGCAATTTGCTCTACTCTCTTTCTTGATTGGAGCAAAGCAGAGATGTTCGCATAGATACTTCTGCGGTAATCATCTTAGTTTCTTGTTGACCAACTTAGTTGAAGCAGATCCCGAACTACATGATGTGGAGCAAAATATGAGGTTGCTTGAGACTATGGATCCAGATTAGCCCAAAGCGGTGCCCAAGCTCATATTTTACATTTCCGAGACTCACCTAGCAAGAGAACAAATATGGCGCAAAAAAAAAGGACTCGAAAAGAAACGTCTTGTGGGTGTGCATGCCGGAGCCGGCCCTTTAGGCGAGAGAAAAAAGTGGGGTCTTGAAAACTTTGCCGCGGAGCTCCAAGAAGAGTTGCGCAAGGATAATGATACGCGAGTCATAATCTTCGGTGGTCCGGAAGAAGAACAGGAGAAAAAACAGTTGGCCGGAATGCTTCCGGCTGGCACAGCCTTTGTTTACTCAGGAGCGCTTAAGGGCACTGCTGCGCTTATCTCTATGTGCGATTATTTCATATCTAATGATACCGGCCTGATGCATATCGCTGCTGCCTTCGGGATCAGACAAAAGGCTATCTTTGTGGCTACCAATGAAATACGCACAAGGCCATGGAACACAAATGCTGAGATGATCAAGGTGCATACAAACATTGAATTTAAGTATCCCTTCTGGAGCTGTAGATAGAATGAGCGCATGCAAAATATGTGGAGAACAGTTGTGGCCTGTCAAGGGATATGAGAATGATCAATTCACTCTTCTCAAATGTCAGAACTGTTCTCTTTGCACAATTTCCCCTTTACCTTCCGATGAAGTACTTGAGCATTTCTATGCGAACTATCATAAAAGATATAAGTATAAATTTGAGAATAGAGCACTCAGAAGTATTAACCGTAAGACATGGGAAACAAGAGCGCAACATGTACAACACCTTGCACCGAAAGCATCATCACTTCTTGACATAGGTTGTGGGCAGGGTAATTTCCTTCAAGTCGCACAATGTATACCTACCACTCATGGCATAGATATATCTGCAAAGAATATACAAATCTGCCAGAACAAGATGCTTTCGGTCAGCAAACAGGATATCAATAATTTTTCTACTACTCGACAATATTCTGTGGTATGTGCATGGGATGTTTTAGAGCACATCAAGCATCCTGATATTGTTATGCGCAAGATTCACAATCTAACCGAGGACGGGGGTCTGTTATGCTTTAGCACCATAAACATCAAAAGTGTTTCTGCCCTGTACCGCAAAAGAAAATGGAGATATTTTTGCCCTCCGGAACATCTACAGTATTACTGTCCAAAATCAATAAGACATCTACTTGCAAAGTATTCATTTAAGATTATCCGCATGCGCACAAGCTTCAAATTACAGGCCTGGGGAGAAGAAACTGTGGTACAAAACAAGTATGTATCAGGGAACAAAACTATTATGCAACTTAAAAATTTGGTCGAAAGTATATTGGATACGACTATAGGAAACATTATACATACAGGTGAAATCATCGAAGTATACGCGGAGAAGATACAAAAATGAAATTTTCCATAGTTGTACCCGTGTATAACGAGCCAATCCTTATCAAGAGATGCTTAAGAGCTATGCGGCACCTCGAATACACTGCTTCCAAAGTCGAGATCGTGATTGTGAACGACGGCTCTACAGACCAGACAAAAATGATTGCGGCCCATGAATTGGATGCGCTCAACAAAAGAGGTTTCAAGTGCAAATTAATTAATATCAAAAAGAATCGAGGATGGATATATGCAAGACGACAAGGTGCACAGCATGCGACTTGGTCCAATATTGTTTTTACTGATGCCCGTTGTGCATTGCATCCTGATGTTCTGGAGCAAGTCAAAAGTATCGGATATACGCCAATTGTTGGTAATCCCTTGCTCGCCCCAGAACGCAGCATTCCCGATAGAGTCAATTACTTGATCAAGAAAAAAATCCATGGTAAGTATATCGGTTCTAGATTTGCCCCCATTATGATAACTCCTCAGAATTTTTCTAAGATCGGCAAAGGAACAACCATATTTATCTGCAAACGATCTTTGTTCCTACGAAACATTCCCAAAAAAAGTAACCGATTCGTATCTGATGATATCCGACTTCTGTGGAATATAGTGCAAGAAAAGGACATATTGAAACACCCGGATGTACAGATAACATACGCAGCACGAGAAACTATACAATCAGAAATCTCTCATCTTTACCATCGAGGTCCAAAATTCGTCGATTATTATATGGAGAGAAAGGGGGGGTTATTTCTCATTTTCATTATTATTCCTGCAATCTTGACCGTTCTTCTGTTGATGGCGATTATCTTAAACCAAGAAGTGTTGATAAGTCTGCTTGCATTCTTGTCTTTGACCGTATTCCTGGTGTCTGTCTGGATGTCTGAAAAACCTGCCGACCTCCTGATTCTTCCCGCATACGGTGTCATTTATGGGTTGGCTTTTGAAGTTGGAATCTGCAGAGGTATAATAAAAATGATGGAGGAGAAGACATGAGGAAATCCATTCTTATTGTCGTACTTATGATACTATTCAGTTTCAATATCTTTATGCTGCAAACAAGGTGGCAGCCTAACGATAGTTTCCAATATATTGAATATGCAACGCATTTTTCCCGCACCAAGAGTTTTATGTTTGAGGATGAACTAAATACTGTCTTTGCTCCAGTCTTTGCAACAAGAGGTAATGTTGTCAATTCGCAAGGCCAAACAGCGCCGACCCTTCAGATGGGTATGCTCGTTTTTTTGGGAGGACTCATGTGCCTGAGTCCTGATCTGATATTTGTGGCGCAATTGCTTCTGCAGACCATTCTTCTTATTGCTGCATATAAGATCGCACATCTATGGCAAATGGGTCGATGGAGCATGATTGTCGTTATCTTTGTAGCTACCCTTCCCAACTTCATTTTCAATGGTGCGCTTATTACCAATGCAATAGGTGCAACCGCCTTCTTCCTACTAGGTGCGTATTATCTATTCAAGTTTATTGCTGCCCCTCGGATACGCCTTGCACTTCTCGGCATAACCTTCCTCTTATGTGCCATGTGGTTTCGTTATCCGATAATACTATTCTCTTTGCCACTGCTAATTTGGGCGACCTATAGCGCTCTAAAATCCAGGATTCCCAAATTACGTCTTCTTATGCTGCTCTCTACCCTTTTCCTTCTGTTTTTCCTGCCCTTTTTGTATTATAATGTGCAATTTTTCGATGCACCATTAGGCTTTCTAAACCCTTTAGTTGTCCGTGGTTATTCTGCTCGTATGGCAACCTCAGGACAGAGCGGAATATTCTGGGAAAGTACATCTCTTTTCTTTCAGAACTTTCTTGAGCAACTGATTTTCTTTATTCCCATTATAGCAGTTCTGGGAATCATGGGAGTATTACGTACGTTGAGAGATAGGAAACTTAGGAATATGGCTATACCTCTTCTCTTCACTGTTATTATGCAAATATTATTCTACTTTGGCCATCCTTGGGGAGGAGTGGGAAGTTACGCCGTCTGGACTTCGTTTAAGAGGTACTCCTTGTTGTCTATGATTATTTTATGCCTTTTTGCCATACATGGACTACGATCAATCGGGATGAGGAAAAGTGTGAGCTTCATGTTTGTCACTTCACTTATAGTTTTGCACCTTGTCAATCCTGTTCCTGAAATGAACCAATTCTATGATACCATCCAGGAACGGCAAATCCTTTATGATTCTTATATTTCTCGAACACCCGATAATTCCATTTTTTTTACGGCTGTCAATGACAAAAATATTTTCCCATACAGAGAAACCGCCATCTATCAGTATTACCCTCCTGATACAAGGATACAAGATACAACCCATCTAATCGGGAATCTCATTAATGCAGGATACCCTGTGTATTTTTTGGAGGAATCTTTTTCCATTGAAGAGATCAGTTTCCCATTCCAGTCCTATTTTGATGAACTTAGCAACTCCGGTCTTTCTTTGCAAATGATCCCTATTGCCGACAGAACTGCACTGTCAGAACTGGGCATAACTGCTATATGGAAGGTGTCTTATGAAAGCTCGTAACAGAAGGTTGTTGTATAGACTTTATTTGGTCGCTTTTCTTGTTTTTCTAATCGCATTTCTTTTTTCTATGCGTGATACTCTGGTAAAGATGCTTACAGCTTATCCATTATTTCTTGTATGCGCTTGTGTGATTTTTGTGATTTTTGTTATTGTCAACGGACATTTCTTACATGAAATTACCTTGCCCTTAGGTGTCCATCTGAAAAATCCTTATTTGCTTTCTTTTGCCACAAGTCTTCTCAATATTATGGCACCCTTTAAAGCCGGTGCTGGTTTCCGGGCCTGGTATCTTCGCCGCCGATATCATTTATCGTATTCACATTTTATTGCATCGTTGATGGGCAGTTATATTATCGTGTTTGGTGTCAATGCTATTTTGGCCCTTCTCTTATTTCTGTACCTGTACCTTATCAAAGGAATTCTGAACTGGTATATTTTGACGTTCTTTACAGCCGTACTTGTGACCACTATCATCTTGACAAAACTCGGGCGTGTCCCTACTTACAATTCTCATATTCTTAGAAAAATCAATAATGTCTTGGAAGGCTGGCAATATATCGTCTGCAAAAGAACTGTGTTGTTCAGACTCGTTCTACTGCAGATAACAAATGTATTGCTAATGTCATTAGAATTATTTGCAATATTTTTTGCAATAGGTATCCCCATAACTTTGAGTTCTTGCATCTTTCTCGCCGTGATATCAAGTTTTGCATTGCTGATTAATCTGACTCCTGGTTCTTTAGGTATTACAGAAGCGCTATACGTGATCAGCTCATCTTTTTTGCAAGTTTCTGCAAGCTCGTTGCTCACTGTGGCACTCATCAAACGAGGGCTTGAGATTATTGTTCTTGTTATTCTGGGTACTTATGCGAAAATGAGATTGCTAAGCATTACCAGAAACCGATCAAAGATGGATTACTCAAGAATGAAGCATAAAGTATAAAAAATGAATGCTAGATATATCTTATGTGAAAATCGGCATCATTGGTGGGTCTGGACTGGATGATCCTGACATACTCAAGAATACGCAGGAACAGGAAGTGGATACCCCCTACGGGAACCCCACATCTTCGCTTACTTGCGGGACCGTCGGAAACATAGAAGTCGTGCTTCTCGCACGCCATGGAAGGCACCACACCATCCCTCCTACGCAGGTGAATTTCCGTGCCAATATTCATGCGCTCAGGGAGGCAGGATGCACCCATATCATTGCTACCACTGCTGTAGGCAGCCTGCGTGAAGAAATCAGGCGTGGCGATCTTGTTATTCTCGATCAGTTCATCGATTTCACCCGACATCGATCAATCACTTTCCATGATTCCTTCACTCCTGGTAACGCCGTACATACGCCGATGGCTGATCCGTTCGACAGGAACCTCAGAGACAAGCTTATCGCTTCCTGCAGACATCTTAAGCTTTCCCATCATCCAACCGGCACCGTCATCACGATCGAGGGGCCTCGTTTTTCTACTAAAGTTGAGTCGAAGATGTTCCGTATATGGGGTGCTGATGTCATCAACATGTCTATTGCCCCTGAAGCGGCTCTTGCTAATGAAGCAGGCATCCCGTACGCTGCAGTCGCTATGTCCACGGATTATGATTGCTGGAAAGAGGATGAAGAACCTGTCAGTTGGGAAGCTATCCTGGAAGTCTTCAAGAACAATGTGCACAACGTGACGGCACTTCTGAGCGAGACGATCAAAGAGATGCAATAAAGATGGAATCTATAAAAAAATTAATCAGGACCATCCCGGACTTTCCCAAAAAGGGCATCATGTTCCGTGACATCACGACCTTGCTGCAGGATCCGCAGGGATTACGATTGGTCACAGAAGCTTTTCTCGGGCGCTATGCTGACAGCAACATAGATGTTGTCTCAGGGATAGAGGCCCGTGGTTTCATCCTTGGCGGTATCTTGGCTGAGAAGCTCGGCGTGGGTTTCGTGCCGATCAGAAAGAAGGGAAAGCTTCCATTCACCACTGAATCTCAGGAATATGATCTGGAATACGGTACGGATACTGTGGAGATGCATACTGATTCTATCTCAGAAGGACAGAATGTGCTGGTGGTTGATGATCTGATCGCTACGGGGGGTACTGCACTTGCTGCCTGCACACTTGTGCAGAAACTCGGTGGCAGGGTAGAAGAGTGCTGCTTCATTGTGGATCTGCCTGATCTTGGTGGGAGCGCAAGGCTGCATGAATCAGGGTTCATCCCCTATGCACTGGTCGACTTTGATGGGGAGTGAAACATTATCTCGTTTTTTGTAGAAAATGATGCAAGCTCTTTTTAGAAACTAGTGATGCGAAACCTTGTGCTTGGGCAACGATCACTTTGTGATCTAGTCGCGTGCGTGGTGACTTGCG
>CAZMDB010000037.1:0-12278 GCA_964565095.1 uncultured Methanosarcinales archaeon
ACCGCAATAATCAACAAAAGTAGACTCAACGATCATCTTGCGCTGGGTATTGCTAAATTCCTCTGTGACCACAACATCCATATCGCGGGGTTGCTTCCATTATCCGAGGACTTTCCTCATGCTGCAGCAGAGTTGATTCCCGTGACAGAATATGATGACCAATGGAAAGCAATCTTTGAAGGGATTGCACAAAATGTATACAGACAGATCAGATGATGATTCTCTCAATAGATTAGCACTCCTTCCGTATACCCTGAGTATCGATTCCTGCATCTATGACACGAAATCCCATTTTCCGGATATCCCTGATCAGTGCTGCTCTGTTCTCGGTCAGAAAAATCATGCATCCACCGCCACCCGCACCGGTGACACGGCATGAGAGGTACTTTCCGGCACATTCCTTTTGCAACATCCGCATTGTCTGAGTCTCTATGGCTGGATGAAGACTCTTCTGCAGACTCCATGTCTGATCCATCAATGCTGAAAGCGTATGCAGATCATCAATACTTTCAACCATCTGATAAGAGATCTTCTTTATACGATCCAATAAAGCAATATTCTTTTTGTACTTGTCTTCTGCAAAGACCAGATCATGGATGTTTGCAGACAGGTGCACCTGCCCTGTATAGATAATCACCATGTGCTTTTCGAGCACCGACCACCGTCCAGGCTCTACGCTCCTTCTTGTTATCTTCCCATCAGTCCCGAATTCCCAAAGATTGACGCCACCATGTATGGCGGCTCCCTGATCCTGAAAGCCAGCCCTGTGTCCGATGACTTCATTCTCAAACACATGCACCCGACGGATGAGATCATCTTTATCGGCAAGCAAGTCTGGATTCGATGCAGCCAGATACGCTGCACGCAGTGCTCCGGAAGTACCTAGGCCGCTGTTTGGCGGCACGTCCCCTAGCGAGGTGATCAGATTACTGCCTTGCAGACGCGCAGAGACTCTCAAATCTATTGCGGCATTAAGTACCGCGCCACCAAACTGTCTCCGGTAAGGGTCGGAGTCTGGCCAACCCGCAGAAAGATCCACCCGCACCGGACAGCTTACATGATCCATATGGAACAGGGGATCAGGGCTGGCTTATTAATCTTTCACAGCTCCCCACTTATCTATATTGTTTAAGTTATCGTATACACTTATGTCTATCAAATATACTTATCACAGTGCAAAGGTTTTTATACCGCGGAAATATTCGCATCCCTACACCCACTGAATAGACATTATCCTATACGAGGCTCAACAATGCATAGGCCAATACCCAAAACCGGACTCAAACGCGACCTGTATGATATATTGCAGAGTCACCAAGACAATCTGCAAGGCCGCTATCAGGATTTCGAGAGGATTGCAACGATAGCAGGAAACTCTGGCTACAGCAACAAGCGCCGCAGTGAGATGCTAAAAGATCAGATTGAGCAGATGGGAGCGTTATCTGATGCAGAAAAATCATTTACCAGATCGCTGCTCGACACGTATTTTCAGCATGTGCGCCAGACTGTCCATTCCAAGGATGGAGGTATCCGCCGCAAGTATGACATCAAATCGGTCAGGGAAGTGGGACAGAATCTCATGCATCTGAAAGCTTCGCTAAGGAGTGATGGATTCGCACAGAATATCCGACGGATTGATGATTTGGCACAGGAGTATGATGCTGCACAGAGCCTTGGGGATGCACGACCTCAGAAAGGGGTGACCCCGACTCCTCTGTATCATCAACCCGCAAAAGAAGGTATGTACACTGCCCCAGGAAGCAAGAGGATCACAAAACAGTCTGCAGCTACATCCCCAGTGACCCGTGGTACACCAAGATCTGCTGCTACGATCGATACACGGGTGAACTCCTCAGCCTATGCTGGAAACGACATACCTGAACCAGATTCCTTTACTCATACTACGGAACACCCAGGCCCTATAATGCAAAAGGATCCGTGGTATCGGAGGTTCGGGCGGGCCGCCAAAAGTGCGGGCAAGAAAGCAGCAGCAGTGCTCCTGCTAGGCAGCCTTGCGCTTACTACCTGCTCTGACGATGAAAAAAAGACAGCACCACCTCCGCCTCCGAAACCTGAGGTGGCCGTAGTGGTGGAGACACCTGACCATGCCTCCTTAGAAAAGCATACCGATACTATCCACAATGCAACAGATGAATTGGAGAGGACACATGACACTTTGCTTGCACACCTCAAGGCGGCAGGAAGACCAGATGATGAAGTACGGGCAGAAGTCCTGGCCGAGGTGAGCGAGGAATACGTCCCACGAGAACTGGTCGATGAGGTAAGAGCAAAGCATGATGCTCTTCTTGTCGAGATAGAGCAATTACGAGATTCCTATGACCCCGAAAGAGCCAAAGAACTGCAGACCGCTCTTGCTCAGTCACAAGAAGGCTTGGAAGGGCTTTCACGCAAGAACCAGAGCCTACAGGAACGCATGGCATCCATGCGGACCGCACATACGCGCCTAGAAAGTGAACGTGAAGATGCACTGGCTGAGGCTCGTACTGCGCGAGCGAAGCTTGCAGAATATCGCTCTGAAAAGCAGAGAAAACTAGATGAGCAGATGCAAGAACGTAAAGAAGGTGAGTTCTGTTATGCTATCGCCTCAATGGCAAAACTGCCACAGTTTCCCTGGCAGGTATTCTCCGTGGATAAGCCCCACATACGCACAGAGGTGACATACTTCCAACAAAATGGATTCACCGTTGTGGATGCACAGGACGAACTTTCAGAATTGGCGCAGATTGCCCAGCGTCACTATCCGGCTCAAGACGTTCCTCAGGACTCATTTGAAAAGATGACCCAACAAGCTCTCGAATGCTACTATGATGACGCGCTGGCCCACAAGCCAGATGCACCGGACAGGAGCACATGGATACAAGAGGGCATAACATTTGCCCAGCAGCTACCTGACCAGACCGCATTGGATCACCTTGCTCACCTGGCAGCCCGACATGCGAAATTTGGTGAGAGGATCAGCTTCAGGGATGAATCCGGAACCGTCACAGTCATTGAAGGAGGAGGAGAATGATGTTGCTATACCAGATACCACGCACCTTGTATGACCTGACTCGTGCGACGGGCCAGATGATGATTAGGCCCTTTCAGGCAGCGCCCCGCGCGCTTATCGCTAGTGGACTGGCAGCCTCCTTGTTGACCGGGTGTGCCAGTTCGCAGTACACTCCTCAACAACTTTACTCACTGAGTGAAAAAGAGCGGGCGAGTCTTGCACGTCAAGCTGACACGCCTGTGGATGGCGGATGGGAAAAGCAAAGCGTGGGATCCTATGAGAATTCCAAACAGCTCGAGGCGCTTCTCGGTTACCTGCCACAGCACCACTTCACCCTGTATACGCCGAACATGGATGGAGAATTACAGAGTGCTGATGTTGATACTACAGGACATGCGAATGCATCTATGGATGAGATTGGACGCTTGGTATCTTCGCTTCCCCCTACTTCCCACTTCTCCCAACTACGGCTTGCACCACGCAGCAGGAACCTTCTGTTCGGAGGTGCAGGTGAGAATCAATTGACACTAGATAGCGGACTGCTTGCCGTTTCCAACTACTCTATGGATGCAAAACACCGACACTACCAGGTCACCATCGATGAGGTTACCGCTGTCAATGAGAAAGGGAATGACACGCGCTATTTCCGTCATAGGATTGTCTTTCCTACCACGTCGGCAGAAGCCGCCAAATATCGGCTGGATTTTAGCGGGCTCGCAAAAGCCCTAGAGGATACAGCTATCTATGGAGCGCTCGCAGGAGAATGGAGCGCCCTTGGAAAGTTCACGGGAGAAAGCATCCGATTTCTTGCTGCTGGAGCGGAAGGTCGCGCCCGGATCCCTAAAGGCACTGCCATGGTAGCAGGAAGGGATCATGTCGGTGGATTGAAAGGAACCCATGCCGACGCTTTCCGGGAACTGCAGGAATCTGATCAGATGCATGGACAGAGTATGTTCGTTGTACCGTACTGCGCCCAGGACGATGAAGGTCGTTCGGTACGCGGCACGGCGGTCGTGCACGCGTCCCGCGTCAAGAAAGCTCTATGGAAGCCCGACAGCAACACACTTGAACTGTACACTGAGATTGAAGGGACCAATCATTTTGCTGACCTATTGGCACGTAATCTGCATGCCGCCGCTCTTCTGGGAGCTGATGGCGTATGCCGTCACGATGACAGCGATACAGTCATCAACAGGATCGAGAACGGTGGTGATCCTTCGCCACCACCTGGCGGGGGACAGACTGGCGGAGAAGGAGGCGGTCCGGCACGCTGAGTTCTTTTGCTGATACCTGAGTCTGGCAATCTTTCTGGACAAGTCGTGCATAACGCTTAAATATCCTGACCTATCACAGTCGGATATGAAAGGGATCATCCTTGCGGCAGGCAAGGGCACGCGACTGCGTCCACTCACCAACCATATCAGCAAGATTCTTCTTCCGGTCTACGACAAGCCGATGATCTACTATGGGATCGAGAAACTTCGCAGAGCCGGAATCGATGATATTGCCATAGTCATATCTCCTGAACACGAGGAACAATTCAGGAAGCAGCTTGCAGATGAACAGGTTACCTTCATCATCCAGAAGGAAGCCAAGGGGACAGGGCATGCACTGAAGATGACTGAGGATTTTGCAGATGGTCAGGATATTGCTGTCCTGTACGGGGATAACCTGTTTGAGCAGGACTTTGATCTTACTGGTTTCCAGCAGGGTTGCCGTCTCTATGTGCGGCACGTAGAGGATCCACGTCGGTTCGGAGTGATTGTTCCTGAGGGAGATAGGGTGGTCGGACTAGAAGAGAAACCAGACACACCCCCATCTGATCTTGCGATAGTCGGCTTCTATGTCTATGATAACACCTTTTACGATCGTCTTCGCAATAACATGAAACTTTCTGAACGTGGAGAATATGAGGTATACGATGCGGTGTTTAGTTACATGGATCAGCGTGTCTGCGAGTACCGTACTATCGATGGATTCTGGTCTGATGCGGGAACTCATGATACTCTGCTTGCTGCGGGGAACTGGGCTCAGAAATGGCGCCAATCATGAATATGATATCAGCAACTCTCCTCCAAAGAATCATTGGTATGACAACCGGCATGAATGCTGTTTTCTCCTATCTCCCTCTCAAGGATGAACCGGATATCGGTGTATGCCTGAGGGAACTGATGAAACGGGATGTGACTGTAGTCGTTCCAAAAATGATCGATAACCACATTCTCCCTGTACAGCTCCACAGTTTCGATGATTGCGTTGCCGGCAGATTCAGTATCATGGAACCTCCGCACTCACTACCTTTTTCTCCGGATAAAATCGACATCTTCTTCATTCCCGGAGTCCTCTTCGATACGCAGTGCAACCGCAAGGGCCATGGATATGGCTACTTTGACCGTTTTCTCGCGGATCTTAAAGATACCAAACCGCTTGTCGGTGTATGCTATGACAAGCAAGTCATTGAAGACCTTGCACCTCAACCCTGGGACATCCCTATGGATGCGGTAATCACTGAACAGCGGATTCTTCTGCGCAAAGATAGCCGCTTTGGCCAGACTCTATGGAATACCCATGAAAAGGCACGTCACTTCTGATTCTCTGTTATCTTCTCCTCGACCAGCTGCTTGACCTTCTGCACAGAAGATTTCGGACAGACAAGCAATGCATCCTCGGTATCTATCACTACAAGATCCTTGCAGTCGATGAGCGCCACAGTCTTGTTGGTATGGATGACATTCCCGCTGCTATCCATCTGTATCACATCTCCATCGAGCACTGCATTCTCGCCTTGAAGGATGTCAGAGAGAGCATCGAAACTGCCGATGTCGTTCCAGTAGAATTCAGCAGGCACATAATATACATCTTCAGCTTTCTCCATCACGGCGTAGTCGAAGGATATTTTCGGCATCTCCATGAATATATCTTCCCAGTCGTCCTGCTGGCGGATCCGCAGAAGCTTCTCATGGATCTGCGGGGCGTGCCGTGCAAACAGGTCCATAAGGATGGACACTTTGACCATAAAAATGCCAGCATTCCACAAATACCCTTCATGCAGATAGCGCTTGGCAGTCTGCTCATCAGGTTTCTCGCGGAAGGCCACAACCCGGTCGTCCTCTCCTGTCTCGATGTACCCGTACGCAGTGGAAGCATGAGTCGGATCTATGCCTATAACTGTGATGCCCTGTTGCGCCAACTCCACTCCTCGCCTGATAGCTTCGTGAAATCTTTCAGCCGGATGAATGTATGCATCCGAGGGAAGAAAGACCAATACATCCTCATCATCAAACTGCGTGGCACATAACCCTATTGCTGCAGCTGTATCACGCCGATCCGGCTCAACTATGAGCTGCACATCAGGGGCGACCTGGCGTATCGGATCCTCCAGATGCCGCCCGGTGGAGATGGCGATAGAATCGACCACCGGCTGTACTCTTTCCATCGTCTGCTCCAATAAGGTCTTGTCAGATGCCAGCTTCAGAAGCTGCTTAGGTTTCTCTTTACGGGAAAGAGGCCAGAAACGTGTGCCGCTGCCGCCTGCCAGTATGATTGCGTGCGTTGCCATTGTAATATATCGATGGGATCCTCTGTTTTTATGTCTTGCTGAACATGTATCTAAGAATCTGCTCGGACAATCATGAATGCCATTTTACTCTACCTACGTATATAAAAAGGAGTGGTATCTCCCTGATTCCATGCTAAAAATCGGACTTTGCGGCATAGGCAGTTTCGGCTATGCAATCCTGAAGCATCTGGATCACTACAAGAGCAGAGAATACCGTATCGTGGCCTATGATCATGAGCCGCAAGTCATTTCACATCTTATGCAGCACCACGAACATCCTGCACATCATCGTCATATCAGGATCAGCCAGAGAGGATTCTATCCAGACCCTGGTCACGGATACAGACGTGATCATCCTGGCTATCGCGTCCGGCGCGACGCGAGATGTAGTTTCCCGGATAAAGCCCTTCCTCAACAAACGGACCGTCCTTCTGAACGTGGCAAAAGCTCTCGATTCTGAATCTGGAAAACGATTATCAGAGGTCATCAGCGATATCCTGCCGAAGGAAACTTTCTGTTACGCAGCACTTGCCGGAGGAACAATCGCACATGATCTTTTCGGACATCAGCCTCTCGGTATCGACATCGCTTCAGAGAATCACCTGGTGCTGGAATCTCTGCGACAACTCTTCGAATCTGAGACTTTGAATGTCTATACTACCACGGACCTGAAAGGACTGGAATATGCTTCCTCTTTCAAGAACATCATCTCCATACTTGCAGGAATTGTGCATGGACTGGGGTTCTCCTATGGCTCAGAAACGCATCTGATCTCGCGGGCAGCACGAGAGGTGCAGAACCTGGCAATCAGTCTCGGCGCTACTCCTGAGACGTTCTCCATGGCTTCCCAATGTTGGGGCAATGATCTCTGGATGAGCTGCACAGGAAGCACCCGCAACCGGGAATTCGGCATATACATCGGCAAAGGGAATGCTCCTGAGACTGCTGTCCAGGTCATGAGAGAGCAAAAGAAGACTGTGGAGGGCCTGTCCACCCTCCGGATCATAAAAAAACTGATCAACTCCGATGAATATCCCATATTGCACGCCATCCATTCCACGGCTATCGAGGGGAATGATGCGCGGACAGCATTACAGGAACTGATGCGCTGCAATCACATCTGACTTTGCTGGTTATGCCAAGATCCGGGAGTCCCTAAAGGGATAAGAAAGACTATTGGCACCTAGAGGCAAAATCAGGAGAGATAGGAGTATCAGGTACCGCGACGCAAAATACGGCCCTGCCATACTCCTTTCATCCCAAGATCGCATATCGCTTCGTTTGCGACCAGTCCGGCATATGATTCCGTGCCAATAACAGTGTACCAGAAAGCCCGATTCGCCTAAACATTTAAAAGAATCTGGATGCAGAATCTGCTTTTATGGGGATCGTTGCTTTCTTCCAGGACCTGTTCCACCATGATGCCGCTGTTCACCTGCACGCAGAAGCCCCTGAGTCCTATGAGGTCCTGCAGCTCAAGCTTGATGGGCAGATCCGCCAGCTTCTGTCGAAATTCCAGTTGTTGCTGACCCGCATGTATAGTTTCCAGTACCATTATCTGAATCAGGTTGTCAACAATCACCGTGTGGTCGGACATGAAGAGATTGTGGAGATTCTGCAAAAGAGCTACACATCTATCAATGAATTGACCAATATGATCCAGCAGGATGGCTTTTCCCTCATATCCCTGGCAAAAAACCTCTCCCAACGCATCCATTCCATGAGGGTCCAGCCTAAGCAGGAAGAGGCACTCCAGCATGAGATAGCGGCTCTGGACAGGATAATCCAGATGCAGGGATTTTTTGATCAGATCTACAATCTCCTCTCCTATTGCGTCTCATCGATGCAGGAGATCCGGAGCCGGTCGAAGACCCGCGCCCGACTGATGCTCAGCGACCTTATTGTCCAGGATGCAACAGCAATAGATCGTCGATTCAAGCGACTGGTCCCCATGATAAGAGCAGCTAACCTTGCTCTCGAAGAGATTCTCCAGATGCGTGAGAGGTACCCCAGCCATGATGTGGAAGTCGCTGTGGATGAAGAGCTTCAGATGGAAAAGGAGGATATCAAACGACTGGCTCCGCTTCTCTCTCATCTTTATGACAAACTCTATATCGCTCATCTATCTCTCTGGTCGACTTCACAGGGGGTCCATGATTTCCTGATCGTGCTGCGCCAGTACATCATACCTCACATACAATTGGTCATCAAGTATTGCTCAGGTATCCGCAAAGAGGTTGACATGATAGAAGACTCACTTGCCGGCACAGCGAATGATGCAGATCGGGCGCTTGATCTGCAACAGCAGAAAATTTACGATATAGCAGGTCAGGTGCTAAATATCGCGGATTCCTTATACCGCACAGAACTACCGTCCCTCCTGGAAGAGTTACAGAAAGATCGTCCGCACCATCGACGGACCGAGAAGGCGGTTGAAAAACTGCTCGCTGCATTGTCTTCGACCCAGGAGCATATGGATCATATGAAAGAACTGATGAATGCAAGCGCGCAGATCGAGAAAATCGAAGAACTTGATCACTCATTGCTTGCGTGATCCAGGGGATACTGTTTCTTGAGTAGGAGGGTACACACATTGTGAGGGTCGATCGGGATCGTCAGGGACTTTTCTATCTGGACCGCTTCATGAAATACCGTCACAGTACGCGGTAAAGAACACAGCAGATTGTACGTGTATCCCACATGAGTGTTGACCGCCCCTTCACGGATTGATTCTGCAGACAATCCTGTCCACTTGCTCAGCAACTTCTCATCGATCTCCAGCACCGTCTCTACGTCTCCGCCGTCATCAATATAGCAGTCTGATGTCATGTCATACGGCTCCCATTGAACCATGCTGCTGGCGTGCGCGTGCAGGAGAAGCTGCCATCGACCATGGGTATCTGCTTGCCGCACCTTCAGGACAGCAAAGACCACGTTCTCATATGCATCCACTTCCTCAGGTATGCGCAGTACAAAACCCTCATATCGTCTGACCTTATTCTCAACCCAACCTCTTCCTGCATCAAGAGCTATACATCGTCCTTGCTTCTTGCGTTCCCGTACTGGATAGGTGAATGTCGTGCGCACACCCTTATCCAATCGGTACCTCAGATCATCATCGAGCATACTGCCATCTACCTTGTTCGTATAGGTAAAGAACACTGTATCTCCGAGACGAACCTGTAGTATCAGATCCATCTGCTGCAACTTCCCGATGATGTGCTGGGTCTCTGCCACAGGTATGGATGTGAACCGTCGGATAAGATCTTCCTCTTTGCCGACCTGACAATCCTGCATCACGGTCAGTATCTGCCGTTCCTGATCAGTCAGTTGCATCGAACCACTCTATTGTTTCTTTCAGGCCTTCATCAATGGTTGTCTCAGGGACAAATCCCAGAAGCTTTCCAGCCTTAGTGGTATCCGCCAAGGAATGATCCACATCTCCGGGACGGGGGTCTCCCGTCGTAATCTCTGAACCTGACCCTGTCAACTGCTGTATCTTTTCTGCCAGCTCCCTTATTGATATTCGCCGGCCACAGGCAATATTGAAGGTCTCCCCCGCGATGCCTTCCTGTACCAATGCATGGAGGTTGGCATGGGCCACATCCCTGACATAGGTGAAATCCCGCGTTGCCGTCCCATCCCCGAATATGGTCAATGGCTCTTCCCGCAGAGCGCGGGAAACGAAAGCAGGGATAACTGCCGGGTATAGTCCAGAAGGATCCTGCCGGGGCCCATAGACATTGAAATATCGCAGTCCCACGGTCTCCAACCCGTACAGCTCTGGAAATATCCTGCAGTACATCTCACAAGCGGCCTTTGTAACTGCATACGGTGACTTGCATAGATACGGCATCGTCTCCACTTTCGGCAAGGTAGGAGTGTCTCCATACACTGAAGAGGATATTGCGCACACTACACGCTTGACTCCTGTCTCTTTTGCTGCCCAGAGCATACCAAGGGTCCCCTGCACATTGACCTCATTCCATAGAAGAGGATTCTCTACACTCTTGGGCACCGATCCGAATGCTGCCTGATGAGAAATATGTGTGATACCATGCTCTTTGCAGATGTCCTGCACCATCTCTACATCCAGGATCGATCCTTTGATGAAGGTGAAAGAGGAATGGTTCATGAAGGTCTTGATATTCTCTGTCTTGCCTGTCGAAAAATCATCAAGACACACTACGCTATGTCCCTCTTTGAGGGCTACACCGATGATATGACTCCCTATGAATCCGGCTCCGCCGGTGACCAGAATGTTCATGTTGCGCTCACGGAGGCTGGTATCCTTAAATGTATATAAAAAGCTTATGCACGTGTCTGCAGTACGCTGCTGGCAAGTAGTTGTCATTTCTTATTGATACCTTACCATTTTGGGCATCTTCCACCTATGCGGTGGAAGATCGAGAGGGGGGTCGTACTGTGTCCTGAACAATTGTGGATCTCCCTGGATCATGCGCTTCCATAAATGCAGGTGTTCTGACCTCCGCACCCATTGTACAACTGTCTGCAGCTGACGACCCGCTGCAAGATTGTAGTGCTTATCCCACAACGGAAATATCAGATCCTCATTGCGCGGAACCTTTGCGCCTTTCTTACTTATGAACTGCGTCCCTTCACCATCGTCTACCTGGAAGGTCACCACGTCATCCCGGCGCAAATCCACATGCAGAAATTTGTAGGACTCCTTATCAGCATCCCATTGCATGGCCTGCGACCACCAGGGGCGCGCTGTACGGTATTCGAGGATGCGCTGCTGTAGTGGATCAACGGTGGCTGCAACCCAATCAGGCCCATTATGAGCAGAAAGCGTCAATTCCAGGTCCGGTTGCTCATCGCCCCGCATGACCTCCAGCTGGATACGCACGTACTGCTCACTTATGGGTTTCCCAGTTCCTTGGTCCACGTCACCATAGACGTAGCCGCTGAATGTCATATGGTCTTCAGTATCGTTCCAATCCGGATACCTCATGATATGCTCAAAACGAGATTCATATCGAGGTCCCACAGGATAGAAACAGTGGATAAGAGGCGCTTTGACCCGCTGATAGGAAAAATAGACAGCACGCAGGCTGACTGCATCATCCAAGCAGCTTCTCGCATAGCCGCTCACCTCAGGGAAATTGCCGCCTTGCACCCACTGCTCAATCAATCTCGCTTGTTTACGGAATGATGCGCGGGCACCACGCCCCCGCAGCCTTTTTACACGCCGGGCAATCTCAAGGAGGATATCATCATGCAATTCTTGCGCCTCCTTGCGCCGCACCTGCTCCATCAGCCTGATCGCATGCCTTTCTGGATGCTGCTCGGGATCCATGATGGGGTCCATATCAGTGGTGAAGTAATGCAGCTTATTGTCTAGACAGTTAGATACGCAAGACTTCCTTTTATGTGTCAGCTGCATGTGGTCAATCCCCCTGGGAACCCATCGGTATAGCTCTTATAAATCTTTGCCTGATCTGCTTGGAAACGCTCATCCTGTTCAAGAAATACCTTGATGTTATTGAGCATGAATTGCTCTTCACATTTTTAGGAATTTCAACAACTTAGCTATCACAACATAGCGTAAGCTCTCTTCTTTTTGGAGAAAATAGTGCTGCGAAGTTTCGTGCTTGGGCAACGATCACTTTGTGATCTAGTCGCGTGCGTAATGACTTGCGACTGCCGTACGCATGTCTTGCGAGATTTTGGTTGCATGTCCTTAGA
>CAZMDB010000038.1:0-11970 GCA_964565095.1 uncultured Methanosarcinales archaeon
GCGGCATATCAGCTTTCTCCATCCTCCAATGCAGTCTCTAAGAAGCTTGAAGTTGAGCGGCAAGCAGACAGCTCACGATAGAGCGCCCCATTCTTTTTTTCTTTCATTTTTTTTGGTGATTTTTTCTCATCTTCCCTAATCTATGCATTGTCTTGCTCTACTATACAAATGCTTATGAACAAGCCGCAAGTGCTACTGCATAATGGCACTGGAGGTCGTCCAAGATCTTGCTACATGGTTGCAGGATGAACGACGCGATATCTCGGATTTTCGGGTACAGACTGACCAGGTCTATCAGGATGATGTATGGACGCATGGTGATCGTCCTCAGGACGCGCATGAGGTATATGGTAGCGTTCTGGATCAAATGGTAGATCGGGTCGATGATACATCACGTATCAGAGGAATTCTAGCCAGTCGTCGTGATGTACGGGTCAGTCGCATAGGTGTGCAACCTCGCACGTGGTGTGAAGAGATACGCCCTTCAGAGATCCACGTACACAAAGGTCCGGGCCACGAGTACTTTTTCTCGGATTTTCCCGGAGAGTTGTGGGAAAGTGAACATGCGGAGGTCATTCAAGCAAATCATCATCGTATGTGCATCAGGCAAATAAGGACGTATCTCATGGAAGGCACGCAGCAAGCTTCATCGTACGAGCCTGAGTTGGGGCACCTTGCAATATTCAGACGGGGATTTGCTGAAACCTATGATGACAAGAAAGGGGGGGTGGAGCAATTGGATAAGCTTTGTCAATTGGATCTGGAACGACGGCAGGTGGCGTTCTGGCCAGCCGGCATAATGGACCATCACCTTCTCAGGCCTGCGCAGTCACACGGGTGGCGGTCCATATTATACGACCTGGGAGCAAGGACCGCCCATTCGTTCCTTGCGCAGTTCCATGATCATCACGTTGATGCGGTCATCGGACGTAGCGCTCTGTCTTTGACCATATTCGGCATCTCAGTAGATGGTGGGTATCTTCTCAACGAGATGGTCCCTTATCAAGACATGTCAGCTATCATGCAATATGATCAGATACTCGGTCGTGTAGAGGGCACGTGGACAGGAATCAGCTACAGGTGAGGACATTGGAGCAGTCTTTGGAACAGATAATGGCGGTTGCTGCACAGGAGAAAGTCATGCTCGTACCTCGCGCACGTATGATTTCCTCCAACTGGCGTCCCTTTCCAGAGCAACCCCCCGTAAGAAGCATCTTCCACAGATATTTCACCAACTGCAGGGCGATTGAATCTCCTGTTGCCGAGATTGCCGTGACTGTAGTCGCGGGAATGAACGCTCTGTGGAGGGAGAAACAACAATGGCAGTACTTCCCGGATGATTATCAGAGCATGGGCACCGATGGATTCCGGAGGGATGAGTTGCTGCGCAGGAAGCAGGGGCTATATAACCACGGCGTGCGCTGGGTTGTAGGAGCGGCTTCCGGATCAGCGATCCTTCTGTCAGAGGAGGATTACTCTGTAGCATCAGGCGGCATGATGCCGAAGGATAGCAATGACATGGTCGGGTTTTCTGTGGATATCTTTGATGCATCAGGCATCGGTAATTCCAAAGGTCCCGCCCTGCTTGTACCGTATGTCTGTGATATTGTTAATGAACTGAACCCGTATCTCACCACGATAGTGCCGTTAATGGTTTATGATGCCTACCTGCTGGATGTACGCGGCGCAACTGCGACGTCAGTGTCTGAGCAGATCCAGCGCAGAGCAGCCATCAGGCTCGGATGCGCTTTTCAGGAGCAGAGGATCGATGCTGTTGTTGATGATTACGACCACATCTTCAGGGTAGGTGTGATCGATCGGCATGCTTGTATCAGACTCGTTGCTGAGAAAGACACATTGACTGGCCAATCCCAGTTGTATGTTGAGACTGCAGTGTCGTGCGTGGGGTTCCGAAGGACTGACGCTACTGATTCTTAGCAATAATATTTATAAACATCATAGAGTTCAGGACCCTCACGTACAAAGGTTCTATGAGAAAAATTAGGTGAATACGGAAATGAAATGGGTATATGATTTCACTGAAGGAAAGAAGGAGATGAAAGAGCTCCTTGGCGGTAAGGGAGCGAACTTGGCTGAGATGACCACTTTGGGCATCCCTGTGCCATTCGGCTTTACGGTCACAACAGAAGCATGCGCTGAATATTACAAGGAAGACAAGGAGTTTCCTGAAGGTCTATGGACCCAAGTGGAAGACAAGCTGGCACTTCTGGAAGAGAAGATGGAGATGGAATTCGGGAATCCCGAGAATCCGCTTCTTGTCTCCGTGCGAAGCGGAGCTGCGGTGTCCATGCCAGGAATGATGGATACGGTACTCAACCTCGGTCTGAATGAGGAGGTTGTGGCAGGCCTGTCCACAAAGACAGGGAATGCACGTTTCGCATGGGATGCCTACAGGCGATTCATGCAGATGTTCGGTAACGTCGTCATGGGCATCAAAGGAAGTAAGTTCGAAGCGGCACTCGATAATGTGAAGGAGACCAAGGGTGTCGAATTCGATACTGATCTTGATGTAGAAGACCTCAAGAAGGTCGTAGGGGCATATAAGGAAGTTGTCAAGGCACAGACCGGCAAGGAATTCCCGACTGATCCGAAGGAGCAGCTGCGTCTGTCCATCGACGCGGTTTTCGGCTCGTGGAATAACGAGAGGGCTATCCTGTATAGGAAGCTCAACGATATCAAGGGTCTGATGGGTACTGCAGTCAATGTCCAGGCAATGGTCTACGGAAATATGGGAGAGACATCTGGAACCGGTGTATGCTTTTCGCGTAATCCGTCTACAGGAGAGAACAAGTTTTATGGCGAGTACCTGATGAACGCGCAGGGAGAGGATGTTGTCGCAGGTACCCGTACCCCTAAGGAGATCCAGACGCTCAATGAGACAAATGCTGAAGCATACACTGAGCTTGTCGAGATCAAGGATAAGTTGGAGCAGCATTACAAGGATATGCAGGACATGGAGTTCACTATCCAGGAAGGCAAACTCTACATCCTCCAGACCAGGAATGGGAAGAGGACTGCAGCAGCAGCACTAAGGATCGCGGTAGATATGCTCGAGGAGGGGCTTATCGACAAGAAGACAGCTGTGCTTCGCGTAGAGCCAGCCCAACTTGATCAGTTGCTGCACAAGCAACTGGATCCCGTGGCTGTCCAAGAGAAGGAGTCCATCGCTAAAGGCCTGCCTGCCTCACCCGGAGCTGCAGTAGGTACTATCTGCTTCGATGCAGAGAAGACCGACGCGCTTGCGCAGGAGGGTAAGAAGGTCATCCTTGTCCGCACGGAGACCTCACCTGAGGACCTGATCGGCATGAATGCAGCACAGGGTATCCTGACCTCCCGTGGTGGAATGACATCGCATGCAGCTGTAGTCGCTCGTGGTATGGGCAAGTGCTGCATCGCTGGATGCGGAGACGCAAAGATAGACGAAAAGGCAGGTACTCTGACTGTTGCAGGAGAGGTCTATAATGAAGGCGATTATATCACGCTGGATGGTACGACAGGAAATGTCTATGCAGGAAAGGTCCCTGTCGTGGACCCTGATCTGTCGGGAGATTTCGCGAAGCTGATGGAGTGGGCGGATGAGTATCGGAAGCTGAAGGTCCGGACGAATGCAGATACTCCTAAGGATGCAGGTGTAGCAATCAAGTTCGGGGCAGAAGGGATCGGTCTTTGCCGTACAGAGCACATGTTCTTTGAAGGAGACCGCATCACCGCCATGCGCGAGATGATACTTGCAAAGGATCTGGAGGGACGGAAGAAGGCCCTTGCCAAGATTCTTCCGTATCAGCAGGAGGATTTCAAAGGTTTGTTTGAGGCTATGGCTGGAAAGCCGGTCACGATCCGTCTACTGGATCCTCCTTTGCACGAGTTCCTGCCGCATGATGCAGAAGAGCAGCAGAAGATTGCTCAGAACATCGGTGTGAGTGTCGACGAACTTAAGGAAAAGATGGAGTCTCTGCAGGAAGTCAATCCGATGCTGGGACATCGTGGATGCCGATTGGGTATCGCGTATCCGGAGATCACTGAGATGCAGGCACGCGCAATCTTCGAGGCTGCAAAAGAGGTTGGTGACGTCATCCCTGAAGTCATGATCCCGCTTGTCGGAAACGTCAAGGAGTTTGAGGATCAGAAGGCGATCGTTGACAAGGTAGCTGAAGCTGTAGGCGTGGAGAAGTACTTGGTCGGAACAATGATCGAGGTTCCTCGGGCAGCATTGACTGCGGACCAGATTGCAGAGAAAGCTGAGTTTTTCAGTTTCGGTACAAATGATCTGACGCAGATGACGCTTGGTTTCTCACGTGATGATGTCGGTAAGTTCGTGCCGCAGTACATCGAGAAGGGAATCCTGGAGAAGGATCCATTCGCGGTACTTGATCAGGAAGGTCCTGGGCAGCTTGTCAAGATGGCTGTAAAAAAGGGGCGCTCTGCACGAGAAGGCATTAAGTGCGGTATCTGTGGTGAGCATGGAGGAGAGCCATCTTCGGTCATCTTCTGCCACGATGTCGGGCTCGATTACGTGAGCTGTTCGCCGTACCGTGTGCCGATTGCTCGTCTTGCGGCGGCACATGCGGTCCTTAAGAAGGAGTGAGTGGGGGAGATCCCCATACTTTTTTCTTTTTTCATCTTTTCTTATCTTTAGTTTTTTACATGTACATTGCTCCCGATAGACAGCCTTGTGGGGGAGATGGTAGCTAGATAGTAGTTAGATAAGTCGGGGGTGCTGCCGGCAAGCGTGTGCAAGAGAGAATTGTCTGCCTATTTTCCGAATCTTCGTTCCCGTTGATCAAATCGATCAAGACATGCCACAAGATCCTCTTTGGTAAACTCAGGCCAGGACTTGTCGAGGAAGAACCACTCGGCGTAGATAGACTGCCAAGGCAGGAAATTGCTCGTCCTGCAGTCGCCTCCTGTACGGATAACAAGATCAGGTTCAGACTGTATCTGTAGATGAGATTGCACCATGGAAGCATCAATGCTGGTAGGGCCGATCTGTCCATCAGCAACCTCTTGTGCGATCTCTGAGATGGCAGCAACAATCTCCTCTCGTCCGCCGTATCCGAAAGCGAGGTTGACCGTGTAGGAAGTATTCTTGGCAGTAGCCTCTGTGAGCCGGGCTATCTGATTGCGTACTTCTTCGGGAAAGCGTGCGATATTCCCGGCGATATTTATCCTGATGTCCTGCTCAGAAAACTTCGGGTCTTCCAGTATCTCTTCGCATGTCTCGCAGAAGATGCGCATAAGAAAATCGAATTCTTTCTTCGGGCGGTCGAAGTTTTGTGCCGAAAAGGCATAGAAGGTTGCCTCCCGTATATCAAGATCCTTCAGCCATTCGAGAACGTCACGGAATTTCTCCTTCCCCAGCTCGTGCCCCTTCCATGGTTCGAGCATAAGGCGGCGAGCGAATCGGCGGTTCCCGTCCATAATGAATCCGATATGACGTGCGCGGGTCATCTCTCTCATGATTCCGCAGTACATTTATATATTTATTGATATGATTTTCCTCCATGCAGAAGGCACAGACGTCTACAGAATATCTTGTTGTGTTGGCAGTGGTTCTGATACTGGTGATTGTTATTACCGTACTCCTCATAGATGCAGGTGTAGTGCATCTTCCTGCTCATCGGCAACTATCCCGCTCCCATCTGGCTTCGTATGATGTAGGGATTCTGCAACATGCTATCTCCTCTTCCGGAGCCACACTGAGGCTGCTCAACAATCTGCCCTATGCTGTGCAGGTGACGGGAGTATCATTTGATGGTGTGTCTGCTTCCTTTCCTGAGCTTCCTTTGGTGTTGGATAGCCACCAGGATGCGCAGCTTATCACTACTGATATCACTGCGCAGGAGAATGAAGGGTATCGCTATGTGATGCGGATAAACTACACTGATCCTGAAACTGCGTTGGAAATGGAGGTCGGTGACGAAAGTTATATGATTGAAGGTCAGGGTGGATACTCATGAGCAGGATGTGCACGTATGGCCGGGCTCAGGCAGCCACAGAGTATCTGATCATACTGGCTGCAGTGTTGATTGTGGCTGTATTGCTTGTCTCGCTGCTAGGGGAGATGACAGGTGTCCCGATGCAGAGGCGCAAGACGGGAGAGATTGCTGGAAGGATGCATCAGGATCTTGCGATGACTGACATCGCAGTGACCGATGCTGCAGCATATCTTACGCTGATAAATAGGATGGAAGTTCCGATAAATGTCACCTCCATCACCATCAACGGCTCTTCTATAGCATCTTCTGTCCTTCCTCTTGTGTTGGTGCCGTACGAAGAGAGCATCTTTAATGTATCAAGTCTGCGGGGTACTACAGGGGAGTATTATGCTTGGGATGTGGTGTTGTGGTATACGGAGATATTGAGTGGGAAAAAGGGTCGTAGCGTATATACTGATGTGACCGGTGTCGTGCAATAGGAGATGGAGCACAAAACCATTCTGAAAATGCCGAAGAAAGGGTAAAAAACAGAAAACCTTATAAAGGGAATGCAATTTCCCTCGCGTATCCCGTAGACTATTGCGGCTGAGACGGTAATAGGAGGGGCAGAAAAAATGGTAGATAAAAAGTCAGTCAAGGAAGCATTGACAACACTGCAGGAGCACAAGAAGAAGTTTGTGCAGACGGTAGAACTGATAGTTTCTCTCAAGGATATCGATGTCAAGAGGACGGACCAGCAGGTTGATTTCTATACCACACTGAACCATGACAGGGGCAAGGAAGTCAAGATATGCGCGCTGGTGGGTCCTGAGCTTGCTGATGAGGCGAAAAAGGTATTTGATCGGACAATCCTTCAGTCGGAGTTCGAAAAGGTCGCCTCGGATAAACGCGAGATAAAAAAACTGGCTTCTGAGTATGAGTATTTTGTGGCTCAAGCCAATATCATGGGACAGGTCGCTTCTGCGTTTGGACGAGTTCTGGGTCCGCGCGGAAAGATGCCTAACCCGAAAGCCGGCTGTGTCGTGCCTCCAAAGACCGCACTTCAGCCGATCTATGATCGTTTACTAAGGACAGTACGTGTCCGGAATAAAGGGACTGCTATGATTCAGGTGGCAGTCGGGAAGGAGGATCAGGAGTCTGAGCATGTGGTGGACAATGTATTGCATGTGTATGAAGGGCTTGTGCATAATCTTCCCCAGGATGTGAATAACGTCAAGACAGTGTATCTCAAGCTTACGATGAGTCCGGTTGTAAAGGTGGATTAAATGGCCCATGTATCTGAAGCGAAGAAAAAGGAAGTCAGCGAGTTCGTGGAGCTTGTGCAGGAGTATCCTGTGGTCGGTATTGTCAATATGATGGGATTGCCGACCCCGCAGTTACAGGCTATGCGAGAACAGCTGCGTGGCAAGGTCCTCATCCGTATGACCAAGAAGACTCTAGCAAAAAGGATACTTGATCAGGCCCAAAAGAAGAAAGAGGGCGTGGAACAGCTGGAAGGATTCCTGAAGGGAATGCCCGCATTCATATTTACGAGTGAGAATCCGTTCTCGCTTTTCAAGACACTTAAGAAGAATAAGTCCAATGCTCCCGCAAAGGCGGGGCAGACTGCTCCAGGCGACATTGTGGTTCCTGCAGGTCCGACACCATTCGCACCAGGTCCGGTTATCGGAGAGCTTGGCGCTGTCGGGATCAAAGCAGGTATCGAGAACGGAAAGGTCGCAATCAAGCAGGATTCTGTGGTAGCTAAAGAAGGAGAGACGATCAGCGGACAGCTGGCGGGACTTCTTACGCGACTAGGAATCGAACCGATGGAGATCGGTCTCGATCTTGTCGCTGTATATCAGGACGGAACGATCTTCGAAAAGAAGATGCTTGATATCGATGAACAGGAGTATCTGGACAATATCACATCGGGTCACAGGTGGGCATTCAATCTTGCTATGGAAGCAGGTGTGTTTACCCCTGAGACTACAGAGCTGATGTTCGTCAAGGCGCAGCGTGACAGTACGGCACTTGCGATATCAGAGGGAATATTCACACAGGACATCATGGATGTGCTGTTGTCGAAGGCCGCGGCTCAGGCCCGGTCCGTATCATCCGTAGCGGATATTTAGATAAATGATTATAGGAGGGAGTATAACATGGAATACGTTTACGCTGCAATGCTGATCCACAAGGCAGGAGGAAAGGTTGACGAGGAGACCGTCAAGAAAGTCCTGACTGCTGCAGGTGTAGAAGTCGATGAGAGCCGGATAAAGGCACTTGTTGCTGCACTTGAGGGTGTGGACATCGATGAGGCTATCGAGAAAGCTGCGATCGCTGCTCCGGCAGCCGCAGTCGCTGCTCCGGCTGGAGCTGCTGCTGCGCCCGCAGAGGAAGCTTCATCTGAAGAAGAGAAGAAGGAAGAAGAGAAGGAAGACGACGGAGCTGCTGCTGCAGGTCTGGGCGCACTTTTCGGCTGATCGGAGAACGATCGGTTATTTCCCTTTTTTATTTTTGAATAATATATGGATGGATTGACAATGAGTGAGGCAAGTACTGACAGCGAAAGTAACCGTAAAGAGATTACAGCTCTCAAGAAGGAGCTCAATGATCTGCGAGAAGAGCGGGAAAAATGGTATGCCAAGCGCAAGCAGCTTGGGTCAGATATTGTCAAGCTCATCCAATCTGTGAAGGAGAAGCGCCGAAACAGGAATTCTCTTACTGATTCTGTCAAAGAGCATAAGAAGAAGCGTAAGGAGCTTAATACGCTCATCCGCGAGAAGATTCAGACCTTCAAGGATTTGAATCAGAAGCGGGGCGATGCTGGCGATGATGAGAACGCTGATCCGATAAAGCTCAAGAAGGATATCGATCGGATGATGTACAAGATCGAGACTGAAGGCATGTCTTTCAAGGACGAGAAGCGTCTGATGAAGGTCATCAAGGAGAAGCAGCAGAAGTTCGAAGAAGTCAAAGATCTCGGTGGAATGTATCAGGATCTAAGGGCTTTGTCAAAAGAGATTGACGATCTGAAGAAAGAGGCTGATGAGTTCCATAAGAAGATCCAGGATCAGGCCGAAGATTCTCAGAAGCATCACGAAGAGATGATAGGATTATCGAATCGGATTGATGAGCTCAAGGATGAGGAGAAGAAGGCACATGCAGAATTCTCCAAGTATAAGGAAGAGTTCAATAAGATCAACAGGCGTCTAAAGACGTTGATGGGCGATCTCCATGAGGGCGAGAGAAAGGCTCAGAAGGAAGCTCGAGCTGCAGAGCAGGAAGAGCAGCGTAAGCATGAGCAGCGTCATAAGGAGACTCTCAAGGAGCGTATCGCAGAAGTCAACGAGAAAATGAAGAAGAATGAGAAATTAACGACTGAAGATCTTATGTTGATGCAGCACATGTCGGATGAGGATGAAGAGTCCTCAGAAGAGCCATCTGATGATGATACTAAGCTTGCGGCATAGATTTCTAAAGATTAGTCTGTTCCCGACCCGCAAGAATAAGATTTAGTGCTGAACGCATTTTTTCGCGTACGGTATTTTTTGAGTCGTATATGCTGAAGCGTCTGATTGACGGAGGTATGCCTCCATGACGTTCACATGCTTCCTGATACAGGTTCTCTAGCCAATCACTGGCGTATCTACGATTGATCAGGAGCTGGTAAGATACATTTGCTTCGTAATCATCAACAAATCTTCCGTTACTGCGTTCTTTCTTTAGTCTCAGGTATTCCTCAGCGGTCCAGTCTGAGGGTGCGCATACAACGAACAAGTGTGTGGGAGCATGCTTGAACGCGATCGCATGACCAGGCAGGCCGATGTAAGCTTCGCGGTCTATGCCTGAGGGTAATTGCTCGGGATCCCGTATCTGATAGCACGCCGACTCTTCACTCCTGCTGCGGACAATGATCTTTCCTTTCTGCCGCAGGATACGCCGGAAGCGTAAGTACTCACTGATGCGATAACCCTGATGGAACAGGGCAGCCGCGACAGGATCGGTGGTGCTGTCATACTGGGAACGTTGTTGCTCTACAGCACGGTTTTCTTGTCCGGATCCTCTCTTAGTCGGTTCCTCAAAGATCCAGACATCAGCAGAATCAGGGTCCACATATGTGCTCACTTTGTTGTTGACCATAGATGCTATGCGAAGGTCTTCATTGGTTGCCCCCCCAATAAGCAAATCTGTGATCTTTCTGAGTAGTTCCGATTTTATGTTTTCTGATACTTGGTCGTCGGCAAGGAATGATTTGAGGCTGATATGTTGCTGGTTGTGCTCCTTGAAAACTGCGGCATGGAAGAGCGCATCCATCTCGGTCCCTCGCATGTCACGTATCTGCATATTCCGTTGACGAAAGAATTCAATAGTGTCATTGATTTGTGTGCTTGTCCCGCTCATGTCGGGCCCGCAGATTACTAAGTCGAGACCGTTCCCCATACAGTTTGAAGACAGATGCAGGTATTTAAAGATACGTATACCCAATTATTCAGAATAACTGAGGTTCTTGAAGCGCCAATCCACTTCCTTCTTCTCGAGATAGGCAATGAATTGGTCGGCCTTCTCGAAACGTAGCACATGAGCCTCCCCCTCGCCATACCGCTCACAGCTCTCTGTGCTATGCTGTCTGCAGATGCGGGGGCGTTTTCCATAGATGGAGCATAACCCTTTTTTGTCTATGGCGGTGCAGGGTGTAGCGAATTCGAGGAACCAATCCCCTTCCTCATCCGTAAAGACAGCCACGTCTTTGTGCAGGAGGAACCATAGGATATGGTCATAGTCATCTTTGCTCGTAGGTGCATCGATCTCAGTTGCGATATACCTACAGCATCGGGTGCATCCGTCACAAGGATGTGATTCCATTTTGATGTAGAAAGATATTGCTCAATAAAAAATGATAGTAAAGGATAGGTCGCTGAACTACTCCTTCTTCTCTTCGCTTACTTCAGCAGGCTTTTCTTCAGATTCAGAAGATTCCTTCGAAGACTCTTCCGTCTCGGCAGGCTTCTCTTCCTCTTTCTTCTCTTCCTTTACGGCATTCTTCGTCTTCATGTACTCTGCCTCTAGAGCCTGCTTGCTTTCTTCTTTATCGTAAAGCAAGGCCTCGAAGCCTGATTCGCACTTCCCAAAGATGGGGCAGATAGAGCGTACCACCACACATGCTGGCTTACTCTTCTTCTTCTCTGCAATCAATCTGAGTACCTCTTGTCGGCCAGGAGTCCGCTTCTCTGAATATGAGAGAGTCCCCTTCAGATACGTTCTGTCCATCTCCTGCTGCTTGACCTCTTGTGATATTGTCAATTCCATACTAATTCTCCTCTGCTTGATTAGGATCTATCCACGCGTCTTGATGGCATACTCGCCCTTATCATGTATGCTCATGCGCTTTGCCACTTCAGATTTTGAAGGGTCCAGGATGCTCACTCGTCCCTGGAAAACCGTCGTCAGGTTCGTGGACTTGCAATATGGGCATTCATCAGCTTCCGTGATAGCCTTGCACTCCTTGCACGCTTTCTTTTTTGCCATATGATCAACTCTTTGCTTTCTTCTTGCCAGCCATATTCTCTTTGACCCATTCCAGCTTTCCTAGGCCGTCCTGGCGCATCGTCAGACCGAACTTAGGATTACTGATATCCTTGTAGGAGATCGCGATCATTCGCGCTCTGACAATCTCCTCTGGCTTGAGAGTCTTGCTTGACTGCTTCCCCTGGAGGACCTTATCTTTGGCAAATGAGACGAAATCATCCATTGTCTGAGAGATATGGATCATACCTTCCACAGGTCCCAGAGTCACAAAGGCACCGAAGTCAGTGATGTCACGGATTTTTCCGAGAAGCACCTCTTGCAGTTCGAGCTTGAATGAAAGCACTGAAAATGAAACCTCGTAGTAGGCCGCACCGTCACCAGGTATGACAATTCCCTCTTCCACATCTCCAACGTCCATGATATCTACCACTATGCCGATATCCTTCGAAATGAAACCTTCATACTGATTCTTCAGTTGCCTGAGTACAGCTTCTTTGACGTCTTC
>CAZMDB010000039.1:0-11819 GCA_964565095.1 uncultured Methanosarcinales archaeon
CGTAGAAGAAGGCAAGATACAGCACGAAGATAATCAGTGTCCCTACGAGAATGAAGATCAAAGAGACACCAGCAATCCGTTTCTTTCGGGCATCGTAGGCTACAATGGTATCTTCCGAAAACATGCGAATAATCAATGCGTACCTATTTATAAGACCATTGCATGGAGGGTTCCATGGAGATACGGACATGCCGCACAGTGTATGAACCTGAGGAGGATAGCCTATTGTTACAGGAGTGTCTCGAGGCCATGGATCTCAACGATGCACGTGTCCTGGATATGGGGTGCGGCAGTGGTATCCTGTCTCTGACAGCTGCCGGGAAAGGTGCCCAGGTGACCTCAGCCGATATCAATCCTGATGCGGTCAGATGCACCAAGCAGAATGCAGGAAGAAATGATCTTGCTGTCAAAGCCGTACACTCTGACTTGTTTGAACAGATCGACCAGAAATTCGACCTGATAATCTGCAATAGCCCGTATCTTCCGGAAGACGCGCATGAAGTCCACGACGCTTTGACCACAGCCATCTCCGGAGGACCTGGCGGACATGAGTGGTGCGTGCGTTTTCTTGAGAAAGCACAGGAATACCTCCTGCCAGGAGGGCAGATACTCTTATTATTTTCCACTCTCTCCCAGCCCAAGAAGATTCTGGCAGTCGCTGATGACCGGCTTTACGAGTATGCGCCTATCGCAGAGAAGAAAGTCTTCTTTGAGACGCTATTGGTCTATCGCTTCAGAAGAAATGCGCAGTGTGAACGATTGTATGGATTGAACATCAAGAACATCCGATTCTGTGCACGGGGGATGCGGGGAATGGTCTATCAAGGCTGGTGGAAAGGAGTGAAAGTGGCCTGCAAGATGAAGAATCCCAAAAGCGTTGCACCACATGCGGTGAAACGCGAGGCTAAGTATCTGGGACAGCTCAATCCTCACGGTATCGGCCCTACCCTCTATTTTGCAGAAGATGATGTCGTAGTACGCGCGTTTGTGGATGGAGTCCGCATCAAAGATTTCCTTGCCGAAGCTGATGCTGCTATACCTGTCGTTGAAGAGATATTCCGCCAATGCCGGCTCATGGATACATTGGGGATCGAGAAGCAAGAGATGAAAAATCCCTACAAGCACATCCTTGTGACAGATAATCACGAGGTTGTCATGATCGACTTTGAACGCTGCAGAGAAAGCAGCAAACCGGGGAACGTGACACAGCTGATACAGTGGATCACTTCAGATGAGATGCAAGAGATGCTCGCTCCGTATGGATTGAAGTATGATGTCTCTGTCTTGCGTTCGTTGGCGCGCACGTACAAGCATGATCAAAGCAAAGAGAATTTCCAGAAGATCAAGGACCACATCTTCTAAGCTTTCAGATATATCAGTGTCCGGTTCACAAATATGTTGGTGGCATCTTGAGCAACCAGACCCGCCTCCTGCATCTCGTCCCACAAATACCGCAACGTATCGTCTTTGCATTCTATGGGCACCATTCCACTTTCCAGACCATCAGCTGCAAGCATGCCACCTGCACGCTCTTCCAGCAGGTCCAGAGCAGGATACACTGTCATGGATCCAGAGTCTCGAAGGACCCGTGCACCTTCCAGGATCATAAAGAGTCCCTGCTGAAATGATGCTTCATCTCCGTGTGCCTCCATAGACAGGGAATCAGACTGCCACATCGTTGGCAACATCCTACCTACTCGCGTAAAAGCCTTGTATACAGGTGGAAGGCTATGCATGAGTACTACATCAAAAGCACGATCCTCATAGGGCAGGCACCCTTGACTGGGTGCGACACTGCGTACCGCGACGGGTAGGATATGCGGGACATCTGAATCGGCACGCGGATCCACACCATATGCCGCTATACCTTCATGGCGAAGGTAACGCACTACTGGAGCGCTGCGCCCGCATCCTATGCTGAGCACTTTTTCTCCTATCAGCTCTGCTGCACTTATCCCGAGGTTACGCAATTGCTCATCAAGGCTACTTTCCTGCCATTCTATGAAAACCATGATTTCCATCGACTGAAAAATCCGCTTCTTAATAAACATTTGGTGTGCAAGTAAGGATAGATTTGAGCGTGTTGCACAAAAGCAGATAATCCGGATGTCCTGCTGGCATTGGCGTCTCCATGTGTCATGCGAACCAGGCGCAACTTTTATAAATGACCATCTACTTTCCGTCGATACAGGGCCCCGTAGCTTAGCCTGGTGGAGTGCTCGACTGATAAATCTTGCCACCGGTAAGATCCAGATATCGAGTGGTCCCGAGTTCAAATCTCGGCGGGGCCATAACGTTTCGTATGGTACCACCAGGCATTCATTTCTTTCTTATTGATCTGGATAGCTTCGTCTATGCCAAGCACCCGATAATGCTATAAATCCTCTCTATTCTATTGCACCGATGAAAAAGGTAGGTCTGGTCGGATGCGGTTCATACGCGCATGTTGCGCAGGCAATCAAGAAAGCCATACAACATATCGGCTTTGACCTTTCGGCCTTCGAGAACAAGAATGTGCTGCTCAAACCGAACCTCCTGCGCCCTGAGCATCCAGAGAAAGCGGTGACGACCCATCCTGAAGTCGTACGCGCCATGATCAAGATCGTGCGTGCCCATGGGGGGAGGGTATCTGTCGGCGACAGCCCTGCTGTCAGTACTGCACAGAACGTGGCAAAGAAATGTGGCATCCTGCAGGTGTGCCAAGAGCATGATGTCCCGTTTGTCGATCTGAAGACCCCTAGCACCAGAAACGGATTCCATGTTGCCAAAGAACTTGAACGATTCGATCTGATTGTCAATCTGCCAAAGATAAAGACTCACATCCTGACCGGTATGACATGCGCTGCCAAGAACCTGTACGGCTGTATGCCTGGGAAGTTCAAAGGGGCGGGTCATCTGATGCACCCGAGCGATCTGGGATTCGCTGAACTGGTCGTGCGGTTCGCACAGCATATCAATCCGGTGCTGACTGTGGTGGATGGTATTGTCGGCATGGAAGGAAATGGCCCTGGCAACGGTACACCCCGGGATGTGGGCGTGATTGTGGCATCCACTGATGCGTTTGCTGCAGATGAGATTGTACGGCGCATCATCGATCTGGATGTCAAGGAGATATCCACAAGTATTATTGTCCGCAAGAGAAATCTATTGCCCTCGCTGGAACTGCTAGGTGACCCTATCGATCATTATGTGCAGGAAGGGTATGTGCGTGCACGGTCCAGATTTTTACGATATCCCCGCTCCCTGCAACGCATGCGGAAACGGCTCTTTGAAAAACGTCCCGCCTGCGATCATGCCACATGCATCCTCTGCCGGCGCTGCATCAAGATCTGCCCTAATGAGGTAATATCAGTCCAGGACAAGAAACTCCGATTCGACTACTCACGGTGCATACATTGCTTCTGCTGCCACGAGATCTGTCCTGTAGATGCCATAGATCTGAAACGTCCCTGGCAAATCAGATAGTATACCAGAAGTGATAGCTCTTTACATGCGTATTGAAGTTTGCATAGAGGTCCCTTGTCGCACGACACGTAATCTCGTACTCCTGCGGCTGCTTCCCGAAGGAGACAGGAGAAGAGCAGAGGAAGGAACTGTTCCCTTTCTCACAGGTCATCCCGCTTTCCATTGATCGTGCACTCGTGATGCTCTGGCAATGCAAGGTGGACTGGCGTAGAATTCGTACTGAGTCCGATATTATGGGCAGGACTCAACAATGATGCCTCGAAACCTGCGGCGTCAAAGTAAGTCCCGTTCTCGTCTTCCACTACGCCTGCAGCACTGCTTGCGTTGGCATCCTGATAGAGTGAGAACCGGTAAGTTCTTGTCCGCGGTGGATTGTCACGGCATCGTAGATAGATATCCCCGTTGAACCGGCTCATATTGAGGTTCTGCGGATCGAATGAACAGCGGTAACGACCGGTCCCAGAGTCATGCACCGAAGTGTCACATTGCATCATGTTTTCCATCTGCTCGTATTCAGTGTCATTGAGCACAGAGAAGCGGCACATTGATGGCTCATCCATGGTGACAATCAGATGCGAGTGTAACAGAGGCACAGACAGAGCTTGAAAGTTTAAAAACGGCTATCGAGGATGCCAAAAAGCACCTAGAAGAGGCAAAAAATGCATTCAATGCCGCATGGAAAAGGTGTACTGGTGCGGGGAGTTTTACTGACATTGAAAAAAAAGATGACAAATTGGAAAATGTGAAGACTCCTAGATTTCAAAACATAAATAGTCTAGAATCTGAAGAATCCAAAACCCTAAGTAAATCAAGTGGGAACGTAAAGACCGCTTTAGATAAATGGAAGGAAGCATACGACTCTTTTTTCGAAAAGGCGCCCAAAGCCCTAGACCAAAAGACGAATCCAGAAGGTCTCACACAGAAACTTGATAGCATAAAAGAATCTCTTGAAACACAAAAGGAGAAATTACTATCAGCAAAAAAGTCTATTGATGGAGCTAAGAAGAAACTAGACACTTTTTCGAAGAGCTGCACCACTCAATGTTGTACAAACCTAGGCCCACAATGCTTAAGAGATAGTGTCTCGACAGGCACTTTATCAACGAATCTTGGAGCATGGGCACGAGGTATAAGTAAAAACATAGAAGAGATTACAACAATCCAAAAGAAGATCACAACTACCAAAGAAACTATAGAAGAGGAAGAACAAGAATTCAATACATGGTGGAACGGGTATCAAGCACTCAAACAAAAACGTATGCAGAACCTTCCTAAGAAATTGGATTCGAATATTAAAAAAATAATTGAAAAAGCTGACACACCTGGAGACTATGTGAGCAAAAAAGTGCATACACAGAACAAGGACCATGCAGCAAAAGCACTTAAGACTTTGCAATCCGTTATCGGCAACTGATCTTTCTGAAGCACTGCATTAACAAATTCTAGAACAAACTGAAATAAAAAGAAATGAAAAAGGAATTACTCCTTCTTCTCTTCTGATTCATCCTCAGATGACTCTTCAGAATCATCTTCCTCTGGAGTATCCTCAGAGTCCTGGGTAGAATCTTCTGATTCAGAATCCTGTACATCTTCAGATTCCTCAGAGGCTTCTTCCTCAGTCGGTTCCGGCTGGACTTCAGTGCCGTCAATCTTGAGCGGCTCCTGAGCAAGCTTGCCTTCCACGAGCTCGAACGCACGGATCTCGAAGTTACGGACCGGCGTTACTTTTGCCAGCTTCTTCTTGAGATCACGCTGCACACGGAATCCGACCACTTCAGAGACAAAATCCTCAAAGCTGCGCTCCGCACAGAATCGCACGATCTCCCGACGCACCAACTGGCGGATGCCACGCCTCTGTGATTCCGAATTGTTGTTAAGAGTGATGATCAATGGTTTTACACGGAGATTCTTGTCATCCTTAGTCTTGACCACAAAAGAATCGTCAATACGATCACGTCGTGAACGCACAAGCCTTTTGAGCGCAGAGTGCGCCATCGTGTAGGAAAATGACTCAGTAGTCGCCGTCTTCTCGTTGACCGAAGTGATGCGGAAGCGCATAGTGATGCTCTGCATCTTCGGGTTGCGCACCACATTCATCATATTCATCTGAACCTTACGTCCGACAAGACTCTCTTTCTCTTCCGCGAGGGCTTCTCCCAGTGAGACCGAATTGAAGGTCTTCGGAGCAACGACCTCATACCATTTCTTCTTTTTCCATCTTGATTGTGATGTATCACGTTTTGCCATTTTGTATATTCACCAAAGGATTGTTTCGTGATTAGATACCCGAATAGCATGCAGGATTGCGGTTCGGTTTATAAATGTTATGATTCCCTAACAACATACTCAAGCGCGATACTCTTCACATTCGTATTGCGGTCCAGCATGATCTCACGGGTAGAAGCGCAGGTGATGTTGTAGAAGACCGACGCATCGGTAACAGGGACCTGCTTGACAAGTGTCCAGTCGTTTTGTGCCTGGAAAATTGATTTCCCCGGACTCTGAAAAAACTCACATTGGGAATTTCGCATACCCTCTTACATACTGCGGCTGCCAAAAGTTTTATAAATAGTCGCAAACTTCGCATTTACATTACCTGGAATTGAGGTTCATTACTATGGCAGGAGAGACAAAGCTTGTATCGGTAGGTACACTACAGAAAGGAAATTACATCGTGATCGACGAGGCTGCGTGCAAGATCGTCGACCTCAAGGTCAGCCGACCTGGGAAGCACGGCCACGCAAAAGTCAATCTGATGGCTGTGGGCCTGATCGACGGCAAGAAACGCAATGCGGTCATGCCTGGTCACGATAATGTAGAAGTACCTATTATCGGCAAGCGTACCGCACAGGTACTCTCTGTCACCGGAACCATGGCAAACGTCATGGATGAAGAGTCGTACGAGACGTTCGATCTTGAGATCCCCGAAGAGCTGCAGAGCGATGTGACAGCTGGTGTCACTGTACTGTACTGGGAGATCCTGGAAGATCGCGTCATGAAACAGGTCAAGTAAAAATGGCAAAATTCGATGAGGCGATGGCTCGCCTATTCAAGAACAAGTTCGTATGCAAGGTCTGCAAAAGCACAGTCCGTGCGCCGAACATGGCAGTCATCGAAGGTAAAATTTCGTGCAGGAAATGCAAATCCAAGGCACTTCGGACTGTACGCAAGAAGTAAGTTTTTAATCTTTCCAGTACTCTTTCTCATAGCGTCTCTCAGCAAGGTCCTCTTCGTGATCCCTGCGTCTGCGACGCTCATTGATGACATCTTCAGCAGCAAAATCTCCTTTATACATCTGATTCAGTTCATATTCATGCAGCTTCTGTAATGCCTCCTTGCTCGGCTTTTCCTGACGCACCCAGGCAACTCCGCCGATGAGGAAAAGCAGACTGACAAAAAAGATGACTATGTAGCCAGGAACGATCTTGAACCCGCCCCAGAAAGTCGCCGCAGATGATGCAGCTATCCCTGCGATACCGATGAACTGGAAGGCCAGATACGCATACTTGTCTACTGCGCCCTGCTGCTCCTTCTCCCATACCTCAAGAGCAGCCTTTCCTACCTGATCTTCCACCATATAGCAATTCCTCGGTGTTTATCATTTTTAAAACATACCGTTCATCACGCGTTAAAGGGAGCAACCCTTATATACACCCGCAAACTCAGGGACTCCATGCAGTACACCATTGTCGATGGGTATACAGACGAGCCTTCCGGGTTGGGGGTGCCGCCCTATCTAGGTGTCTATCCGCGCTACATCGCAGGCAACATCCTGCGCAATGACCCGGATGCGCATATCAACTATCTCACGATCGACGACCTGAGGGCTCACCAGCGGGGCCTGACACGGGGAAAAGCTGAGGCTCTCAAGAACGCGACCAAGACTGACACATGGATCTACTCAATCACTGAGCCTGATACTGCCTTAGTGCTGTCAGAGACCGATGTCCTTGTCTGCATCGTCGGTGTCCAGACACCGGGCAAGTATCTGAGCGCACATCCTGCCACGATTCACGAGATGGTAAAGCTTACCACGGAAATCGACGCAAAAAAAATCATGACTGGACCGGCTATCAGCGAATTCGGGACCCAGATCTCGGGAGGGCGTACCTCGGAGAGGATCGAGATACCCCAAGATTATGAACTGATGGAAGAGGACTGGTACGATACATACGAATTGATCGACCGCATCGCTCCGAAGGGAGCGCTTGTCGCTTCTGATTTCCCGAAGCCTGCCATTGCTGAGATCGAGATCTCCCGAGGATGCTTCCGCAGCAGGAATTGCTCGTTCTGCACAGAACCCCTTGCCGATTGCCTGGCATTCCGCGATCAGGAAGCCATCGCAGAAGAGATCCATGCCCTCTATACACAAGGTCTGCGTAGATTCCGGCTGGGCAGGACGACCTGTTTCTACTCCTACAAGAACAGTTCACCTGCTGAGATCGAGAAGCTGTTCAGACTGATATGGGAACGCTGCCCTGACATAGAAGTATTGCATATCGACAACGTCAATCCTGCCAAGGTCCTGGGAGCGCAGGGAGAAAAGATCACCAGGCTTATCGTCAAATACTGCACTGAAGGAAACATCGCTGCATTCGGATGCGAGACCTTCGATCCGGAGGTCGTCAAGAAGAACAATCTGAACTCCTCTCCGCAGCAGAGCCTGGAAGCCATACGCATCATCAATAAGTATGGTGCAGAACGCCACAACGGGATCCCCCGTTTCCTGCCCGGCATCAACATCCTCTTCGGGCTGATCGGGGAGAATCGGCAGACGCACAAGTGCAATCTGCGTGCCCTTGGCCAGATACTCGAAGAAGGCCTCATGCTACGCCGAATCAATATCCGGCAGGTCGTGGCATTTCCCGGGACCCAGCTGTACGAAGAAGCTGGAATGAAATTTATCAGGAAGAACAAGAAGCACTACTACCGCTGGCGAGAGGACATCCGGCAACAGATCGATGTGCCTATGCTCCAACGGGTCTTTCCCGCAGGCACGGTACTCAAGAATGTCCTGATGGAAATCTATGACGGCAACACCACCTTTGGACGACAGCTTGGCACCTATCCTGTCATCATCGGGATAAAGGGGCGCCATCGGCTCCGCACTTTCTGCGATGTGCGGATCGATAGTCATATGAAACGCAGTCTGACCGGAAGCCTGATCTGATCACCGCACCGGTTTGGGCGTATTCTGCCCGTGCGTATTCGAATAATTGAACATCTTTTCCACACAGACATCATCCGGACTGTAATCCTCGTCCTGCTGCATCTCCTTAGGTGGCTGCTTGTTCTCTTCAGGAGCATCCTCCAGAGTCTTCTGGGGTTCCTGCACTCCCAGATCCGCCTGATTCTCGCGCTGCAGCATATTACGCACCTGTCCTTCCAGCTTATCCAGTCTTGTGCGTATCTCCTGAGCAAACTTCTCCATCTGGGAGGCCAGGTCCACTACCTGCTGATGTGTCTGCGCCGACGCTTTCTGGAGAATTTCCTGACTGATGGCCTCGACATCGATATCGCCTGGGACTGGCTCTAAGGGTTTCTGCACAGGCTGATGAGGCTGCTCTTCTGCACCCACGTTTGCCACAAGGTCTTTGTCGATGCCGATGTTCTTGAATTGCTTAGAATCTCTGATATCACCAGTCATGGGAAGTCACCTATATGAGCCTTTCCTATCCTATTTAAACCTTCTTGTTCTCCGTCAGCTTTTCCGGTATGCGGTACTGGGTGAAGGCAATCCGCCCCTCAGTTACTGCCTTCTGGATCATCCTCTGGAGGCGGGACATCTGCGCCTGACCGCTCTTGACCTCCACCAGATGTATCTTATCAATACTCTTGTCATCCATGCCTTCAAACACGATGAAATCAATAGGACTCCCCACAAAACGGGCTTCTGTCGCCTTGAAGGGGAAGTCCGGAAGAAATGGTGCAAGCTGTTCGCTGAACTTGCCCGTCAGCACACTCCTGCTCTGGGCGATGGCATCCTTACGTATCCCCGGAAGACGCATCCTGAATGAGAGCTCCTTCTGTGCAGCTGTGAGCAGTCTGCCGGCAACAAAGCCGATCAGAAAAAGGATTATCCCCGCAACAACAAACAGCACAAGAATGGTTGTATCCATGCGATCCAGAGAAGAGGGATTGATATAAGAATATTTCGAAGGGTATATAACGCTCCTGTCACAATTATGATGCATGATCCTGATAATCGAGACTGGCGGGACGATCGACAAAGAATACAAACCTCTTGATGGCCAACTGAAATTTCCCAAAGCACTCTAGCAGAAATGCTCAAGCGCTCACAGGTCCGCACCAAATACAGGATCGAGTCATCCAAGCTGATTGACAGCCTGGAGATGCAAGAAGAGGACTATAATAGAATCGCAAAGGCCTGCATGGATGCTGAAGAAGATATTATCCTTATCTCACATGGCACCGATATGATGGTTGACACGGTGCGCGCTATCGCCCGGATGGACCTCCAAAAGACGATAATTCTGTTCGGGGCCATGATTCCCTATCCTGTCACCGGTTCAGATGCGCTGTTCAATCTGGGATTCGCGTTGGCAGCAGTGCAGACACTTCCTTCGGGCACCTACATCGGAATGAATGGAAAGATATTTTTGCACAACAATGTGAAGAAGAACAAAAAAAGAGGGATCTTCGAATCCCTACTTCAGGCGTGAAATGATGTCCTGTCCAATCTGATCAATGGGACGTTGGCCATCCACATCCATGACGAGGCCTTTCTTCTGATAATATTCTATGAGAGGCGCAGTCTGCTCCTTATATGTTTCGAGGCGCTGCTTCACCGTATCTTCCTTATCGTCATCCCGCTGGACAATCTCCGCGCCACACTGATCACACACACCTTCTTTCTCTGGCGTCTTATAGATCAGGTGATATGTAGTGCCGCATGACAGGCATGTCCGCCTATTCGAGAGGCGCTTGATAATCTCCTGGTCACCGACCTGGATATTGATGACATGGTCCAGCCGCATATCCAGCTCATCGAACAATCTGTCCAGACCTTCGGCTTGAGCTATCGTGCGTGGGAATCCATCGAAGAGGACTCCCTGCTGACAGTCGGGCTCAGAGAGCCGGTTCCCCATCATGCCCAGAATGATTTCGTCAGAGACAAGCTGACCGGCATCAATAATGCCTTTAGCTTTCTTCCCTAGTTCTGTCCCATCAGCAATCTCCTTACGCAACATGTTGCCGGTTGAGATATGCACGAGGCCAAATTCATCGATAAGCTTTTCTGCCTGTGTCCCTTTGCCGCATCCTGGTGGTCCTAGTAGTATCATATTCATCTTCTGTATCCTCTTTATCCGAAATATCCATTCTCCTGCTTGGAGTAATGGTCTTCTTTCCATGCCTTTTCCAGTAATTCTGATATCTCTGCGAACTGCATCCTCATTTTCGGCCAGTCCTTTGTCATGGTACAGATGAAATCCGCATCCTGCTGCTTATCATGCAACATGCTTATCCGCTGACCATGACGTAATGCATGATTGAGCTTGCGGAGCATCCCCATAATCATATCCTTATGCTCCTCTTCTATCGAAGAAGTCTCCATCATTGAACTGAGACTGCCTTCTGGATGCAAGATACTCTCCAGAAACTTGATACATCCATCGATATGCTGCAGGATCCTTCTGCGTATCTCACGGATAAGATAGCTTGTCTGTTCAATATGCTCGATCTCAAACTCGTCGTTTATCTCAGCAAACCCAGGCATACCATAGCGAGCCGACAATTCCGCATATGCCTCTTCCACATCCCAATCCATAGAAGAAACGGGATGCCTGCGTCTTTTTAAAATTAACTACATATCCAGTATCTCCGAATGCAGAAGAGAAAATAGTGCATATGAAAATCCAGGATTTTCAATGTTTGAAAATGGAATCATTTTCATAACCACCTTGGAGCAAGAAAATCAGCCGATTTCTTGTTGAGCAAAGCTCCACAAGATCCAGAAATTTACGAGTAATTTCTAAGGACATGCAGGCTGATTTTCGCAAAACCTGCACCAGGTATCAAAGAAATCGTAGATTTCTGGGAACTTGAAAATCTTCGATTGTTCAAGTGGATGCAGCAAGACTCCGTGACACTATTTTCAAAAAAAAGAAGAGAGCTTACGCTATGTTGTGATAGTAAGTTGTTGAAATTCCTAAAAATGTGAAGAACAATTCATACTCTATAACGTCAAGATATTTCTTGAATTGAACATATGTTTTGATCCAGGCATGCAAAGAATCTGCATGGTTGCCGAGAGTCTCGAGATAGGAATGAGCTTTTGCACATTTTGTTAGAAAATGTGCGAGAAGCTTCAAATTGACGTTTCGAGAACCGAA
>CAZMDB010000040.1:0-11727 GCA_964565095.1 uncultured Methanosarcinales archaeon
TCCAATTCTTTTATTCGAAGATTGTTTTCCTGAACTTTTCCTTTCTCTGCCTCATCATCTTTTTTTACCATATCATTCTCATGTTTTGCTTTCTCGTTCTCGTACTTGATTTTTTCAATATCCTTATCTATACTTTTGAATTCATTGTATGCATCCATGCTAAGCGCAACGATTTCTTTGCAGACAAACAATCGATGAAAAAAGCCTATTGTCTTGAGTTTATCGAATAGCTTAGTAGTATTCTCAAATGTATTACCCATGCCTTCTCACCACTCCTCTTTCTTGATATAATTGAACCATCACTTTATACAAAACTCGCCCCTATACAACAACCTTACAATCATTCAATTATAAATCTTCTCTTTCAGAACACTCAGATAAGGCCCCACAACAGCTCGAAATTCTGGAGATATCCTTCATACAGAAGCTGATTGCGGATCTTGACGATGAAAATATCATCCTTGATGATCTGGATCACCACATGTCCATCGAAAATGAACGTCGTCGCATAATTCTTTGCCGGCAGCCGCTTGACCTGAGCATCAATCTCAGGCAATGCATAATCAGGATTTGCAATGATCCTGATCCGTTTTTTTGAAAACTCCTTGAGAAGCCCCCTGCTATATCGGAGAACATCCCTGATCAGTCCTGTGGCGTTGAGCACACATATCTCATCCGGCTTGAGCATGTCACGCTGGATCGCTTTCAGACCTTCAGGACCCTCCAGCACCTCCACACTGTTGCCCATATCCCTGACCGGAGTGATGGCGCATACGTCCTTTATGATCCCTTCAGCAAGGATGCGCTTCTCATCCACGGCCACAAGGAACCGTTCCGGCGGTTGCGGCTGATAATAACGTTTACCTCCTTTTCGCACGAACGAGACCACCCCTTTCTTCACCAGGTTCGACAGCACATTATAGACCACCGTACGATTGCTGTTCGATCTGCGTCCGAGAGAGGTCGCATCAGCCTCTCCTTCCTGCACGAGCAGACAATAGATATCTGCCTCTTTGGGTGATAACCCGAATCGGGTCAGCTTGGCGTGCAATTCCTCCATGTTGTCATATAATATGACAACCAATATTTATATGTTCTGCCGTACCCCCGGAAAAGATGATCGACGCTATCCTCATCGCAGGCTACATGGGACTACTCATCATCATCGGTGTCCGCTCATGGGCAAAGGGAGAGATGTTCCTCTTGGCTGACCGCAACCTAAACGCATTCTCGACCATGACTACCATCAATGCCAGCAAAACTGGCGCCATCCTCATGATCCTCGTAGCACTCAGCTTCCTGTACGGTGTCTCTGCTATCTGGTTCTTCATCGGCAGCGCCGTAGGTATCCTTCTCTTTCTTCCCTTTGCCCTGCATCTGAAGCACGAAGGCGCGCACTATTATACCGTCGCCGACTACTTTCTCGCTCACTGTGGGAAGAGTGCAGCGCGCATCACATCAGTGATGACTATCATCATCATGACACTGTTCCTGCTCTCCAATATCATCGCAGGCATGAAAGTCCTTTCATTCTTCTGGCAATGGCCATACTGGCTGAGTGGCCTCGTACTGACCAGTATTGTTGCCTTCTACCTTTCGACCGGTGGATTCCGTGCAGTGGTGCGCACCGATACCATCCAATATATCGCGCTCATCGGCATACTTGCATTGTTTGCAATAATGTTTCGCTCCGGCGCGCAGCCTATGGACTGGGACCTGTTTACCCTGCCTCTTCCTATGCTGATCAGCTTCTTCATCCTCGGCATCATCTTTCCTTTCGCCATGCCTGAGATGTGGCAACGTGTATACGCGGCAAAAGGGAAACGCCAGATAATCGGTGGTTTCCTGTCGGCAGCTCTCATATTCATCCTATCAGCAGTCCTTCTGATCCTTATCGGACTCTCCATCAAGTCCCGCTTCCCTTCGGTCGATCCAGATATCGCCCTCCTGTATGGCTTTGCAAATATGCTTCCTCCTGGACTCCTAGGACTAGGTATATTGATGCTCTTTTCCGCATTAATGAGTTCTATGGATACGTACCTGTTTACTGCAAGTTCGGCACTAGTGCAAGACTGGCTGCCCAAAAAGACCACTGTGCGTAATATGCGCATCACATTCTGGATCTTAGGCATCCTCACCACAGGTATCGCCATCCTCTTTCCTGACTTGCTCATCAGCACCTTCATCATGGCCGCCATCAGCACAGTTCTTGCCGCCGCTGTGATTATGGCCTGGAAAGGCATCTCCGGTGTCAACTATGCGCTTATTGGAGGACTTCTTGCTGTCTCTAGTGCAACGCTACTCATGTACTTTCGGACCGGCGACATCTCTCCTCTCATCATCCTCTACGCTCTAAGTGGGGTGATCATGGGTATGGCAGTATTCTGGCTACGGCACTCCGCTCAGAACAGAGCTCCCCGATAAACATCAGTCTTTCCCAAGAAAAGTTTCTATGACAAATCTATCCTGCATGATATCTTCGGTCTTACCGGAGGCAATGATCTTACCTTTTGAAAGAACCATACTCTCATCAGCAATCTCTCTAACAAAATCCATGTCATGTTCTATGAAGACAATGGTTTTGCCTGATCTTTTCAGCTGTGCCATTATCCTCAGAATCTCGCGTTTCAAAAATGGATTGACACCGGCTACAGGCTCATCCAAAAGGATGATATCATGTCCTTCAAGCAATGTCATGGCGATACCGGTAAGCTTCTTTTCGCCATAACTCATGTCTCTTACTAAAGTGTCAAGGGTTTTATTGAGTCCGACAACTGCAAGTACCTCTGCTATCTTCCTCTTGTCTCTTGAGCAGAGCAAGAGATGATCTTCTAAGGTCAGATTCTTAAAATACGCATCTTGCTGGAACATCATCGAGATGCCTTCTCTTGAGATATCGGAGGTCCTCATTTTGGTGAGGTCTTTTGACCCATGAAGAATCATGCCTTCTTCGGGGCGTAGTATTCCCATGATGATATTGAAAAGAGTCGTCTTTCCAGCTCCATTGGTGCCTATGATTGCAGTAATCATTTTTTGACGAATAGCATAACTGATATCATCCAGAACCTTGAGATCCCCGAAACTCTTTGTGATATGCCTTATTTCTAGCATGATGTCTGCACCTTTCTTCTAGCATACAAGCCCTGAGGTCGCCAAGTAATGATGCCTATAAGAAGAACAGCATAGATAATATTCTTCAGTGGACCCTCTAGGCTTGCGGGCATTGGCAACCATCTCAATATCTCAGGAATCGTGATGAGAAGGACACCGGCAATAGCTGTGCCTTTCAAGGAAAGAGGGCCACCCACAAAGATGATAGTCAAGATGAGAATAAGCTCGTGGATACCAAAAATGGAGGGGTTGACAAAACTGATATGATGGGCATAGATGATACCGGCTATGCCTGCCAGTATACTTGCATAGATAAATGCCATTGCTTTTGTCTTTGTTGTATCGATGCCTAAGACACCAGCAAGCAATTCATGATCACGGACTGCCTGCAATCTTCTGCAGAAACGAGAATCAAGTAATCTTTGTGTGATGATGAAACAGAGGACCGAACATCCAATAGCAATCCCCGCAGTCTTGATGATGGGCAGATGAGGTATTCCTGATATACCCTCCGTTCCTCCGGTGATCCGCATACTCTTTGCTAACGTCCAGAGTGCGATTGTCATGCTGAATGAAGCAAGTGCAAAATAGTCGCTATCCAATTGGGTGCTTGCCACTGCGAGGATGGATGCGATACAAATTGAGGCGATTATCGATGCAGAGATGCTAAGGGCAAGTGGGAAATGAGCAGTGGAAAGTATTGCAGTGGTGTAAACAGATACGGCAAAACAAGAAAGATACCCCAAATTCAGTAGCCCTCCGTAGCAGACAAGAAGATTCATACCGAAACCAATCATCAGATAAATGGCAATGAGTATGATAATATGAAGAAGATATGCTTCAATCATATTTTCCCTCCCATAATTCCTTGTTTTCTGAAAAGGAGAAAAACGAAAAGAAAAAAGAACGTGATTGCGTCTTTGTATTCAGAAGGTAAGAATACTATTCCAATATGTTCGAGAATACCTATGAAGAGTCCACCTAACATAGAACCGACAACACTGGTCACTCCTCCTATGATGGATCCGGCAAACCCCTTAAGCATGAGGGAAGTGCCCATGAAAGGCTCGATCGTATAGAGCATACTCATAAGTATGCCAGCCAGAGCTGCAACTCCTGAAGATATCAAAAAAGCTACTTTTTGCATCTTTCGGGTATCGATCCCGTGTACGGCTGAGAGCAATTCATGATCAGAAACAGCTTTCAACTTACGCCCCAAGGTTGTCTTGTTCATGAGCAAGAAAATAATGAGGAAGATCGTGATCATAAGGACAATTGAAAGCAGGTCTGCTGCTGTCAATGCAAGAGATGCAATCCTGAGATTTGCCTGTGCTACAAATTTACTCTTGACGCTTGTCCCAAAGAATAGGAGCAGAAAATTTTCAATAAGGACAAGCACAGTAATACTGATGATTAATAGATTATTCGATGTAGTTCTGTTTTTCATGCTGTCTATATAGCTATGGTAGAACCAGCCGCCTGTAATGACCGCAACGATAACAATGATAATTGCAGTTACGAACCGAAGATGCAACCGGATTATGCAGATGTGCATGAGATATGCTGCTAAGATGACAGATGCTCCATGTGCAAAATTTATGAATTTGCATGTTGTGTAGACCAATGAGAAACCAACAGCCACAAGGGCATAGAGCGACCCTGCAATTATTCCATTAAGCAAGAATTGCAAAAAGAAAAAATACTCCATGGTTTCCACCCTAGGATTGTACAACAACAAATTCGCCATTCCTGACTTGATAGAGATCAAAAGGCTTGTCGATCACATCTCCGTTCTCGTCGAAATCGATGACACCTGTAGCTCCATGGAAGCGGATGTTGTATAACTCCTCTTTAATATCGGTTGGACTCAATGTCCCACTGATAGCCATGGTTTCTGCAAGTACATGCAGCGCATCGTAAGAATAGTCACTGTAGCCAGCAGGATCTTTGCCGTATTTTGTCATGAACGCATCTCTGTATCCAGCATAATCTGTCGTATCTGCAAAAAAGACTGCATAGAATCCTTCCGCCGAACCTCCCGATGCATCAATCAGTTCCTGATTCTTGGTGGTTTCTGAGCCGATCAGTACGCTATCTATGCCCAATGTCTCTATCTGATTGAGCACATTCGGCAATTCATTCCGGACAACAAGAAGTATCGCTTCAGGTTCTTTTACCTTAATTTTGGTAAGCTGCGTCCTAAAGTCTGTGTCTCCATTGGTAAATGCTTCTTGAGCGACAATTTCTCCTCCATAATTGTCCTTGAATACATCCCGGATACCTGTTCCATATGCGTCATTGGCATAGAGGATAGCTGCTGTATCAGATCCTGTCTCCTCAACTATTCTTGCAAGCTCTTTTCCTTGATAAGCATCAGAGGGAATGGTGCGGAAAACATAATCGCCCATATCACTGAGCTGTGGAGTGGAGGCAAGTGTTGCGATAAGCAATGTCTCTGTCTCTTCTGCGATTGGCGCGATTGCTGTAGTCGGTCCTGATCCATGTCCTACAATGATGATATCATACTGATCAGCAAAGACCATCTTGCGCATGATAGAGACAGCTTCTTTGTTGTCGAGCGGACAATCTTCGTAGTAGAGTTTTATATCTCGTCCGAGCACCCCACCTTCTGCGTTGATCTCAGCAGCAGCAAAATCCAGCCCTTGCTTGACTGCATGACCATAGCTTGCAGCTTCTCCAGTCAAGGGGGCAATAACACCTATATCTATTGTTTGTGTCGACGCGTCTCGGCCATTACACCCGGAACAGACAAGCGCAAGCATGATGCAAAGGATTACAAATAGTTGTTTTTTCATTATATCACCACTTCACTATTACTTGGGGACGATAATATCGTACAATTATTTAATACTTTTTAAGATATTTTCTTACTTTTTAGCAAAATTTATATAATAATTACATAAATTAATCAACAATGGTATTCAAGCTTGATGTCAAGGATAAGAAGCTATTGACACTCCTCGATAAGGATGCGCGTCTCTCCAATAGTCAGCTTGCCCGTCAGGTCGGACTTTCGAAACCTGCAATCGAGTATCGCCTCAAACGTCTTGATCAGCAGGGAGTTATTTTCTCATTCTACACAGTCATCGATTTTGCTCGCCTTGGCTTTTCGCAGTACAAGATATATTTCAAACTCCAGAATGCGACACTTTCTGATGAGGAGGCTATGATTGATTATTGGAAAAAGGACGATCACGCAGTCTGGGTCGCTGAGGTCCGAGGACGTTGGGACCTGGCTGTTTCTATCTTTGCGGATTCGAATTTTGCATTCGGAAAGATCATAGATGCCTTCATGCGCCAGTTCTCTTCTTTCATCCTGGAAAAGGATGTGCTTCTCACAGAATATTCTCCAATCTATGCGCGGGAATATCTCACAGACACTGAGTCATCATTGTTCACCTATGCAGCTCCTTCTAAAGAATATGACCTAGATAAGGTCGATACTCAGGTCATCAAGGCAATCTCTACTGACGCACGGATAAGTATCATTGATCTTGCGAGAAAGACCGGTTTGACCAGAGATGTAGTGCATTACCGTCTAAAAAAGCTGACCAAGGACAATATCATCATCCAGCATCGTTGCTATCTCAATCTGTCTGCCATCGGGATAAATCATTACAAGATAATCTTCAGGACAAAAAACCTTGATGAGAAGTCTGAACAGGAGTTTGCTGCGTTTGTGAGTGAGCATAAGAAAGCGACGCAATTCCTGAAACTGATAGGTTCATGGGATTTGGAGGTGGAGTTCGAGACAGAAAATGAAGATGAACTGTATTCCATATTGGCCAAAATGCGCAAACATTTCTCGAAAATTATCAGAGACTTTGATATCCTACGGGTGACCGCAACAATGAAATATGATTTCTTCCCTTTTACTGTGTGATTGAAAATTGATGAATAATCAGAATCGGGAAACTCTGCCCGGACATCAGATATCATAACATCTATGCTTCAGCTTTCCAAAGAATTTCTTCAAGTTTGGTAACTTATCTTGTAATTCCTTTCCAGAATATTTTTTATGGAGCTCTTTAAAACAATTGACACAACGTATTATATGTTCATTATGATGAACATCTTCTTTTCCACATCTTGGACAATGCAATCCCTCTGATTTAGTTAGCAGTTGTGATTTGAACTCGAACATATAATAAAAATATGGTACTAAATATATGAAGATTCCCCGCGCGTCTCCTATTGGAAAAGTGATTCCAAAAATTCGATCCAAGGAAATGCCACATTATCTTAGAGATATGAAAAAAAGATATGAAGCATACAGACTCCTATTTTCTGAGAAAATGTTCAATTCCGTCAAGATGGGGCACCCCCTTTCCAATTTCTTGTTTATTATAGTAACATTATGGATAGTACGCTCACCTGGCTTCAATGTGCTTTCTATCTGATCTGGATCAAAACTGACGATATCCTTCAGATTATCGGATGTGTAGTTACAGCTTCCCTGAGTTATGTTAAATTCAATTCTGTAACTCAAGTCCTCATCTAAGTCATTGAACACACTAATTTTAGTTCTGTTCCAGACCCCCAACGTTATTTCACGAAAGGTAGCAACTCTCGCATCGGGTCGTGCTTCCCATGGAAGGGGTGCTGGAAGAGATTCTTCAGCAAACTGATCTTTTTCTTCCACTGAAGTGCATGAAACACAGAAGAGTAAGAATACAATCAAAAAAAGAGCTATATATTTTCTCATCTAAGATACCGCTCATCAGTATGCTAATAAACTTTTCCCTACGGTGTTGAAGAATTGGTATTACGACTTATGAACCTCACGAGAAACAAACACTACCATAGTAAGTAAACTTATGACTTTTATTGATAAGATCCTTATTCATATTACAAATAATAAACTACATTACTTTAAAAATATTCGCCTCAAAACGGCGCATCAGAATCACTGACATACCTACGCACCGGCTCAATCACCTTTCTTTCAGGAAACAGCACACACTGCGAACCGACCCACAGCCCCTGTCCGGTCCGCAACTCCGGCACCCGCACATTGAGTCCTTTACGTCCCGCCATATCCACAAGAAGATCCTGCAACCCATCAGCATGACCGACCACAATCAGCCCATCCATATCTTTTCCCCATGAATAGACTGGATCCCAACTGCCCCCAGACAGATAACACTCCTCTCCAGAAGAAACCTCCTCGACCGGACAGAGATACGGCAGATCATACACATTGTGAGGATGAAGATGCTCCGTCAGGATATTTGCCGTCTGTACCGCACGCGTCACAGGAGAGGTCAGAAGCCGGAACCGCTGGCCTGACAACCTCTCATGAAGAGAAGAAGCCAACTTGACAGCCTCCTCCCTACCAGCAGCAGTAAGATTTCCATCACTCCCATATGCCCCGTGCCGGCACCCGATTAGATATTCCATCTTATTCCGGCAGCTCCGGCGGTGCGACTGCAGGTCTCTCGAACATGCAAGGATCATCCACCTTGACAAGCAGTCCCAGCCCCACTGAATCCTCTGACAAAGGATGCTCCATCGTCTCGTCAGCAGCCAGATCTTTCGAATATTCGCCCTCGCTGAACGCATACAGACGTGCTACTGAACACGATGACAGATATGCACCCAACGTCTGACCGACCATAGCTGGCGCAATCCCGATCATCGACCATCCCTTCTCTAGCGCGATAGATGGAGATGATGATGGGACAGCATACCTCACCGTCTCTCGTTCATGTGAGTAGACCCAATACCCCGACTCCACAGGAGAAGATGCATCCGCAACATAATACTTGCCACTTCGCAATCCATACACCGCATCACCTTGCCGCAGACCCCACACAAGATTCCATCCAGGATGCAGGGTCATCCAGAGTGCCTCATACCCCTCTGAGACCGGCTCGGTATCTAACACAATCATCTCAGAGACAGATGACTCTTCTGCAAGCTCATACTCTTCAAGCCCATTCATATCATCCAGCTGAACGGTCACCTCGACCTCATCAGCCCGCAGTGAGAGATATTCCACATTCGGAAACTCTACCACCTCACTCTCTCCAGCAGCCAACGTATCATCGCGATAATCCAAAAACGCACCTGAACCGCCGACACGCGTCCCGGAGGGATTCTCCATCACAATAGTATATGAGACCGTATCATCGACTAAATCCACATCACCGACATTGGTCACGGTAAACTTCAAAGATTGTACTGTCGTGTCCTCAACCTCCACTTCAAGATTACTCAACTCCAGATCCACAGTAGGCAAGGTCGCCTCTGTGACAGTGAAATGCACGCTCTCTTCTGCAGACTCGCCCGCACACTCAACCTTGACAGTAAACTCATTGTCGCCCAGCTTGAGATAATCGAGACGACGGGCTGTATCCGAATAACCCTGCTCAATGGTCTCTCCTGCAGCAAATCCATCTCCGAGTCCACCGCACCGATCACGGCACGTACTATACAGCCTGCCGTTGGGATACGTCCGTATCGCACAATCCTGCAACTCTGGTCCATCATTGGTCACCGTATACGAGATAGACACCGACTCGCGGGTCGTGATATCATCCGGCTGATCGATTGCTATCTGCAATGCTGATACTGTGCTCATGCACAAAAGGAATAGCAGGATGTATCTCATGTCTCATCACCTGGAAGCGGTGGTGGTGGCGGAATGCTACCACGGTTCTCAGTATCAGCGTCCGGATAGTTTGCTTGATCCTCCTGCTCCTCTGTAGTACTGGTGTCAGCCACCTGGCATCCAGAGACCACTACAAGCAGAAGCATCAGAAGAATGATTATTCGTTTCATAAGTATTTAACGAAGATAATTGTTTTTATATGTTGTGCCCAAACGCTTAATAACCCTGGGACCTCATTCCTCCCCCATGGACGTCTACTTCACCAAAAACATCAACTCAGAATCTATCGCACATCTCTACAGACAGCTCAACGCAGACCTGTCCGGCACCACCGCCATCAAAGTCCACTTCGGAGAAAAAGGCAACACACGCTATGTCCACCCGAAATATATCAAGCCGATCAGCGACCAGATCGAAAACGCCTTTGTCACCGATACCAACACGCTCTATCGCGGCATGCGACTCAACTCAAAGGATCATCTCCAGATTGCCAAAGAACATGGATTCGAACTTCTGGAAAAACCCATCATTATCGCAGATCAACAAGTCGACATTCCTACCAACACAACACATTTCAAGAACGTCCATATCGCCAAGCAGATCGCTGACGCCGATTCCATGCTGGTCATCAGTCATTTCAAAGGCCATCCGCTTTTCGGATTCGGTGGCGCCCTCAAGAATCTCGGCATGGGCTGCGGGACACGTGCCGGCAAACTGGCCATGCATTCCAAGATCATTCCGTCCATCGGACCGGACTGCATCGCCTGCGGAGAATGCGCAGACAATTGCGCAGTCAACGCCATCACTATCGACGACAAAGCAGTCATCAAAGAAGAGATATGCATCGGCTGTGCCAAATGTATCGCGGTCTGTCCGGTAGGCGCAGTCAAGATTCCCTGGAGCGGCGCCACCAGCGATGAAGCGCAGGAACGCTGCGCAGAATATGCGCTCGGCGCCATCAGAGACAAACCCTGCGTCTACGTCACGTTCATCAACAACCTCACCAAAGGCTGTGACTGTGGACCCGATTCAGAGATCATCGGGAACGATATCGGTGTCATCGCTTCATGTGACCCGGTCGCAGCGGATCAGGCAGCCTACGACCTGATAAAAAGACACCACAGATCCGATATATTCAAAGACGCCACCAATGTCGAGGGCACCCATATTCTTGATTACGCAGAGCAGATCGGAGCAGGAACACGAGACTATACGCTGCATGAGCTCTAAAAACACAACATTTATATATTATTACCACCATATAGTGACAATATGACAATGATAATGGGCATGCTTTGCTCCAAAGAAGAAAAAAGCGACGAGAAAGCGCTTGTCATGGCCACTGACAGCATGGCCTCTGACCCCGAAAGATTCGGAAAAAACGATACTATCCAGAAACTTTTCCGTGTCGGTGACAACATCGTCCTACGCGCAGGCAGTGCACACCTGAGTGCTCACGCGATCCAATCACTCCAGGAAATGGGTAATCTCTCACCGAGTCAGGCAGCCGAGCATCTGATTCACTCTACAGAAAAGATGTATAAGCAGAGCCCATGGCCCCTGCAGAATTCATGCACCTACCTAGTCGGCGGCATAGGCAGCGACCTCGAGCTGTATAATGTGAATACTGTATTCATGCATCCAGAGAATACAAGACCAGGGGCACCTATAACACCTACCTCTTTCGAAGTTGCCGGAAGCGCCCAAGAACCGATCCAGGCATACATGCAAGGATCCCACGATGCGGGCAAGAATCTCGGATATGGTCTGCAGTCGGTTGCAGACGCACTGACCCTTGCCCATGATTTCGGTCAGAAAGGAGCCCGCAATCTCGGGGTAAATGATAAACTGCAATTCGGTATCATAACCCATGATACAGGAATATCCCGTCTCTACCATCCACAAGTCAATCTCGATTCCAGAACCGGTTATGAATATATAGATGAAATCTGTGATATGGATGTTCCAAAAGCAACTGCTGG
>CAZMDB010000041.1:0-11553 GCA_964565095.1 uncultured Methanosarcinales archaeon
CGAGAATCTCAAATGGGACTGGTGCATCTCACGTCAGCGTTTCTATGGGGTCCCGTTTCCTGTGTGGTACTCGAAAAAAACAGGAGAGGTTATCCTGCCAGAAGAGGATGAGTTGCCGGTGGATCCGACCCAGCAGATGCCAAAACACCTTCCTGAAGGACATACTGAACAAGACATAGTGGCTGCAGAGGCTGTCATGGATACGTGGATGACCTCCTCCATGACGCCATACATCATTCTCAACAAGGGAGAAGATGATGACTGGACGGATAGCCTGTTCCCCTGCGATCTGCGTCCGCAGGCGCACGAGATCATCAGGACATGGGCCTTCTATACTATCGCCAAAGCACATTTCCACGATGATAGCATCCCCTGGAGTACGGTCATGATATCTGGTCACGGCCAGGATGCGCATGGTGGCAAAATGAGCAAGAGTCTGGGGAACGTGGTCAATGCGCATGAAGTGATCCAGAAGTATAGCGCAGATGCCTTGCGGTACTGGGCTGCGATCTCCAAGCTAGGAGATGATGTCCCGTTCCAGGAGAAGGATCTGCTGACGGGACAGAAGCTTATCAACAAACTGTGGAACGCTTCACGTTTCCTCTCCATCCATCTGGAAGGATATGATGGATCCAGACCTGAGAAGCTTGAACCCCTGGAGGAGTGGTTGCTCAGTGAACTCAACGAAGTTATCAAGCAGGCGGATGAGCATTATAAGAACTATGAAGTCTATCGTGCACGCGCCTTGCTGGACAATTTCTTCTGGAATGTCTTCTGCGACAATTTCCTGGAGATTGTGAAGGGGCGTTTGTATTCTGATGAGGAGACAAACAAGCTGTCAGCGCAGTACGCCTTGTATCAGACTCTTTTGGCGGTCTGCAAGATGTATGCGCCGATCATGCCGTTCATCACAGAATCGGTCTATCAATACTTCCTCAAGGGCATAGATGAGGATGCGGTAAGTATCCACGCTACGGACTGGCCGGCATTGCTTGATGTAGATGCAGAACTTGATCCGGGTCGCGTCGCAGTGCAGATCGTCAGTAACGTCAGGCGGCATAAGTCACAGGAGCATGTGAGCCTGAAAACGCCTGTGGAAGAGCTTGTGATCGCACCAGCTACGCTACAGGAGAAGTTGCAGGGCCTGTTGCCGGATGTTGAGCGGGCATTGTTTGCCGAGAAAATCATCTTTGCTGATGAGGCAGAAGAGAAGGTTTCTGATGATCTTTCTTTGTCGGTGAGTTTGGGAGAGCCGCCTAAGAAGACAGGTTGATTGATTTTTTCTGTTGAGCCTTTTTCATAACTTTTATTAATCAAACGGGAATGAAGTCTTGTGAATGGTATTTACGGTCTTTGAGATACTTGACATGTTCATCATGTCTTTTGCTCTCGGGTTCATTTTCAAGGATATCATCCGGTCTCCTCCTAAGCCACAGGCTGAGTATGATCCGCTTGCGCAGTATGAGCAGGGGCGGATGCGTACTGGGTGGGCAAAGATATGGATGGCTGCGGCGGTGGTTGCTCCGGGAATCATTCTGCACGAACTAGCGCATAAGTTCAGCGCGATGCTTATGGGTGCCCAGAATCCGATGTTCTTTGCTGCCTGTTCGTCTGCGTCTCTTTTCGGGGGCCCGGCCGGACTCGGGTCATGGTCATGCAATATCCTGATATTGGCCATCGTGCTGAAGCTGCTCAACTTCGGGTTCCTTTTCTTTGTGCCGGGATTCGTCGCGTATCCGACAGCAGGGATAAGTGCTCTGGCGTCTTCGTTCATCGCTTTTACGGGGCCTTTGATGAATCTTCTTTTCTGGGGAGGTGCTCGTTTGTTGATATCCCGGGGGAAAGTGAAGCGTGAGTGGTTGCCGGCAGCAGTACTCTTTGCTCGTATCAATGGATTCCTGTTCGTCCTCAATATGCTGCCTATTCCGGGATTCGACGGGTGGCATGTGTTTGCGGGCATTCTCGGGACTATCTTCTGATTATATAGCAGAATATACATATTCGAGGTTAAACGTTTATTTATATGGAATTTCCAGTCTGAGTATCCCGGGTTCTTAAGAAAAAGGGTCTATCATGCTCTGCGTGATCCAATCGACATGGTGGTAATGTAAAATGGGAGAGAAACGGGATATCAAATACATAGTGATTACTGGTGGTGTGCTTTCAGGACTGGGAAAAGGAGTTGTCTCAGCAAGCATAGGACGTCTTTTCTCTTCACGATATAAAGTAATGTCGATCAAGTGTGATGGATATCTCAATGTGGATCCAGGCACAATGAATCCCACTATCCATGGAGAGGTGTTTGTCCTGGATGATGGTGGAGAAGTCGATCTGGATTTCGGGCATTATGAGCGATTCATGAATATCGATTGTAGGAGTGAATGGAGTATTACCAGCGGCAAGGTTTTCCTGACGATTATGGAGAAGGAGCGCCGTGGTGAGTTCCTGGGGGGCGATGTGCAGGTCGTGCCACATGTGACAGGAGAGATCCGTGAGCGGATCAAGCGACTGGCGCAAGAGGCGTCTGCAGATATTGCCCTCATCGAGATAGGTGGTACTGTCGGTGACATGGAAAACTTGTGGTTCATGGAAGCTGCGCGCGAACTTCTCAATGACGTGGGACGTGATCATGTACTGTTCGTGCACCTCGGGCTGCTTCCGGTTATCGATTCTCAGGGTCAGCAGAAAACAAAACCACTGCAGCAATCAGTGAATCTGCTGAGAGAGCGTGGCATATTTCCTGATGTGATCATCGGGCGCACAAAGGAACGATTGACGGACAGTTCGCGAAGGAAGTTAGGGCTGCGATGCAATGTAGGCGAAGATGCGGTCATTTCTGATCCGGATTGCGATTATGTGTATGAGCTGCCTCTCATTTTTGAGGAGGAGGGACTTGATGCGATTATCAGTAAGAAGTTTGGTCTAGAGAAAGAAAAGGGGACCATGGATGCCTGGCGGACGTTGATCGACGGGATGAAACATCCGAAGCAGGAGATTACGGTAGCCATCTGTGGCAAATATACGGATTTGGCAGACTCGTACATCAGTATTCTTGAAGCGTTGTCGCACGCAGGGGCGTACGCGCAGACACGCGTGAGTGTGCGTTGGCTGGAGACCACAGATATCAGGACAGAGGAGGATGCAGGTGCGTTGCTTGAGGATGTCGATGCGATGATCGTGCCTGGAGGATTCGGTAGTCGAGGCATCGAGGGTAAGATTACTGCGATCCGATATGCGCGGACACATAAGATTCCGTTCCTCGGCATTTGTTATGGCCTGCAGCTTGCGGTGATTGAGCATGCACGGCATGTGATGGGTATAGAGCAGGCGCATACCACGGAGATTGACTCGGAGACTACGGCACCAGTTGTAGACATCCTCCCCGAACAAGTGGAAATCACAGACAAAGGCGGGACAATGCGGCTTGGTGCCTATCCTGCCATCCTCAGTGAGGGAACTATGCTTGCTGGCCTCTATGGAGCGACGCATGTGAGTGAACGGCACCGGCATCGGTTCGAGGTAAATCCGGAGTATCATGATGAGCTTGAAGGGAAAGGATTGCTTTTTGCCGGGAAATCACCAGATGGCAAGCTTGTGGAGTTCATTGAGCGCGATGATCATCCTTTCTTTGTTGCCACTCAAGGCCATCCAGAGCTGAAGAGCAGGTTCGACCGACCGGCGCCAATGTTTGCGGGTCTGGTACGTGCCGCGCTCAAGAAAAAGGAGCTGGTTGTTCCGGATGTCCATGCATAATATTTAAATAGTACAGATCGTGTTCTCACAGCATGGCACGGGAACAGGGCACAGAGGATGGTCAAGGGCCACAGAATGATTATACTGCTGGAGAAGCGCCAGCGACAGTCGATACTCCTTCTTTCATAGATCCTCGTCTTCCACAGGAAGCACAGGATAAGCTCCGGTCGATCCAGAAGAAGCTGGATGAATTCAAGGACAAACTGATCAGTCGATTCGAAGGGTATATCGCAGGAATAGCGTTATTGCCTCCGGACCAGCCGCCACAGCAGGCTGGCCAGCAGGGCGCCCCGCAGATCCCACAGCAGGGCGGTCCCACCATGCAACCGATGATGCAGCAGATGCCGCCGCAGCCAGATGAACCGCAGCAGGAGTACAACCCGGATGCCATCAATGTTCTGGTCCTGATTGATGATACTGATTCGCAGAAGATGTCCAAGGAGGAACTACGGGACAAGCTGACGCGAGTCATCAATGACATGGCGGCTGAAGTCGATAAGAATCTTGCGCCGCGCGTGCTCATCTATACGGAGCTTTGGCAGAATTGTTATGATGGGAAACATGATCTTCTGCAGATGATCGCGGCTTCGGCACCGGTCTATGATCTGGGCATGCTGTCAGCAGTCAAGATTGCTGAGGTCCATAAGAGTATGGTTCTCAAGAAGTTCGAGAAGTATATTGTCAGTTACGTGCTTGCCGGATCCCTGGTGCAAGGCAAGGCGACGCCGACCTCCGATATTGACGTTTTCATTGTTATCGATGACACTGATGTGAAGAAGATGACGCGTGCGGAGCTGAAGGATAAGTTGCGCGCAATCATCATCGGCATGGGCGGTGAGGCTGGCCATATCACCGGAATCCAGAATAAATTCAATATCCAGGTCTATATCCTTACGGATTTCTGGGAATCCATCAAGGAAGCAAATCCAGTCATTTTCACGTTCCTACGAGATGGCGTACCTTTCTATGATCGTGGCATATTCATGCCATGGAAACAGTTGCTGCGCATGGGCAAGATCCGTCCTTCGATGGAGGCCATCGATATCTACATGAGCAGCGGTCAGCAGAGCCTCGATCGTGCGAAAGCGACGCTGAAGACGATCGGTATGGAGGATTTCTTCTGGGCTGTCACCACACCCAGTCAGGCAGTCCTTATGCTGTATGGTGTAGCACCACCTACCCCGAAGGAGACGCCTGGCATCATGCGGGATATATTTGTCAAGAAGGAGAAGGTATTGGAAGAGAAGTATATCAAGACATTGGAGAAGATCATCAAACTGCGTAAGGATCTTGAGCATGGGAGCCGCACAGTGGTTACCGGCAAGGAGATTGATGATCTGATAGAGGAAGCGACCGCTTTCCTTGACCGTATCAATGAAGTTTCTATAGAGATAGAGAAGCGTAAGAATGAGGAGAATGTGGTGTCCATATCCGATTCCATAATTACCATGATGAGGGATATCCTGCGCCTGAATAATGTGGAGAAGGTCAAGGATGAAGATCTCTTTGATGTGTTCAAGAAGGAGATAGTCTCTCAGGGTAGCATCCCTCAGAAGTTCGTGCGTATCATCCGTATGGTCCTCAAAGCCCGCAAGGATTACGATGCGGGTAAGCTGAGCAAGGTGGAAGTGGAAAAAGTGAGGACACAGAGTCAGGAATTGATCCGTTTCCTCGTGGAATATATCCAGCGCCAGCATGTGCGCCAGATAGAACGCAGGCGTGTGCGCGTGAAGTACGATTCGGGAAAGAAATTCGGTGAAGTGCTGCTGCTTGAGGATGAGGCGTACATCGTGCGTGATATCGATGGACAGAAGAAGGAAGTTCTTAAGGCATCCATCGGGAAGAGCGGGAAACTTGGGAAACGTGAGGAAAGCTCTTTTGAGTCTATGGATGAAGCGATCGCTGATGCCAAGGATCTGGGAGATATTGCATTTGATGCCCAGTTTTTTGCACAATTACCAGAACTGTTCGGTGATGATGTAGAAGTACTGATGGGATATTGACTGTCTGCCAATCCGAAATGTATTTAATGGTTCTGTACATGCATCTATAGTATGTCAAAAGGAATAATAGTAGTAGATTTCTCGGGCACGCTCATCAAGCCTGAGGTGGCTGAGCAGGCCAATCTCAAACGATATGCCCGACTTGGGATCCCACCTCCTTCTGCACAGGAGCATAAGCAGCAGCATGGGAACAAGTCGCATTATGACGTTATCCGTGATCACATAGAAGATTCGTATGGATTGACAGACGAGATGCAGCTGTCCTATGTCCAGAATCGTGGCGATGAGATCAGCATATCTGGAAAAGACGCCAAGACCATGATCATGACCGATCTTTTCCGGGACTGTATGTTTCTGGTCGCACGTGAACAGGGTAGGCAAATTTTCACTGATGGGATGTTGGATACTCTTGCGGCCCTTCGAGAGAAAGGGTTCCAGCTGGCAATCGCATCAGGGATACGGACAGATATCATTACGGGGATGCTCGCGATTGCTGGCTGCACGGTCAGGTTCGATCATGTGGTGGGACAGGACCCTGTACTGAGCCGGGATGACAATGAGTTGCTGATGAAAGAGATTGCGAAGTTGGAGCAGATCAGTTATGTGATCGGTGACAAGCTATCTGATCTCGAGCCGGCGCGGGCTCTGGGCGCTACCTCCATCTTCTTGAAGGGAGGGCATCCGACCGGGGGCGAAGAGGAGTTTGCAGATCATGTAGTCGATGAGGCGCGCGAGATATTGGAATTGGTGAGATAGATGGAGTGGGATAAGCTTATTGGTTTTGTCGCTTCCGAGCATTGTCGGTTGAAGAAGCATTATCCTTCATTAGGTTCGGATGATGATCAGCTGTTGGCCCGCACTGTGAAGTTGTCTGAAGAAGTGGGAGAACTGTCGGATGCGGTGTTGAAAAACCTTGCGTTGCAGCGAAGCGAGAAGCTGCAGCGGACTTCGGATGAACTGAGTTCTGAATGCGCGGATGTGATTATATGCGCCATGTTGATTGCTCAGGCAGCTGGGGTGGATGTCTCCGATGCATTGCAGAAGAAAATTGCCCATATCCAGGCGCGGGTCTATTAGTACGACAGACCGGTAACCCGGCCTGCCGTCTAGGGAGATGCGTTCGGGGCTGCATCCTCAGAAGAAGCGTATTCATCAACAGGCGTCTGTTCGATGTTCTCAACCACTTTCTTGTAGTAGTTTATCGGCTTGACGTCAGTGATTGTCGTTCTATGCACAAGGAAACGGCCATCTTTGCTGCGGAAGACGTTGAATTCGATCTGTGGCATCCGTCGTAGTTGCTCTTCTTTTTTCGTACTCAATCCCATATTGATATCACCGTGGAACACGGTGCGTGTCAGAATCTTAAGAATTCTCCCTTACGTGCCGGAGTATCATTCATTTCGGCCGGACGGAATCTGTGTGCGCAGTACTGCGCGTTGCACAAGGTGTGAGTTGACGTTGTTGTCCAGGCTGTGCTGGATAAGTTGTTCGAAGGAATGCCCTTGCGCAAGTGCTTGTTCAAAATACTCTACCAGTTTGTCTTCGTCATTATGGTCATTGGCTATTGAGAAATCTCTGAACCCCTGGGAAATGTCGTTCTGGGTGTATCCTTTGTATTTGAGGATGTTCTGGATCTCTTTATCCGTTTTCCCTTCATCCCGATTGATACGGATGTAGTAGAAGAGGCGAGGTTCGGAGCGGATCTTTTCCATGCAAGAAGCTTGTGACTTGTCGTATATAAGAGTATTGCTGTTTCCAGTACGTCCGAATGTAGAAGAGAAAATAGTGCATATGAAAATCCAGGATTTTCAATGTTTTGAAAATGGAATCATTTTCATAACTGTCTAGAAGTCTGGTAAAATGGAATTCCTTGTGCTTTTTTTCTGAGCATGAAGGAGGAGTCGTTTGCCACAGAAATTTTGAAAAGATTTATTGATTTGTGAGTCTCAAAGTAGACAGTGAAGCAGGTGGGGTTTTAACCTTCCAGGATTTTTTTCACGTAGGGTATATCATCGATACCGATCTTGCCGAGGAACAGGTCCTTGATATCTCCTCCTTCCTGCAAGAAATGTTCGATCTCGAGTTTGCCGGTCAGGTAGATGTGGTCTTTGGTGAACCCCCCTCTCGTGCTTGTGTCATGGAGACCACGTTTGGCTCGTGCTGTTATGCGGAATGCGGTTTCGGGGAGGAATCCAAGATTGCATACGCGCTCAAATACCTCGGAGAAAGGCTCAGAAAGGGCATGATGCACTGCAAGAACACGGGCAGCATATCTGCGTGCCTGGTTCGAGGACAGGCAGTCGTGTATCTCTTCCATATGCAGTGCAAGTCCTTCTTCTGTCCTTATGTAGTCGAAGCAATTCTGTATCAATGGAGGAAGCTTCTTGTTCTCGGCCTGGCGCACGATATGCGTTTTGATCTCATGATATTCCAGGCGGCGGGCATCTTTTTCGGAGAAGGAGGACTCTGGATCGATCACCAATTGCTGGATCCGGGGAACAACTTTCATTTTTGAGGAGATTGGTTCAAGGATTATGTGCCAGCCGTATCGTGCTACCAGAGGTTCGAATCGTTCCTGTATCGCGGCCGCTGTATACTTCTTCTCGTGAGAGCGGTCTTCTGTGGATTCGAGTAATTGATGCGCATAGTCCAGTACTTCCCTGTCAGGTGTTCCGTACAGACATTTGCTGAATTTTGTGAAATCCGATTTCCCTCTGTGCTGTATAAGGTGAAGGAAGATTTGAGCTCGCCTCCCGAAATGCTGTATGCATTCTTCATACTGTCCCCGATAACGGATCAATTGTTCAATCTGTTTCTGGATTTCATCCTGCTTGAATAGGATCTTGTGGTAGGTGAAAACAGGGCTATAGGTCTTGTCTTTCTCCCTGGCGGCAAAGAATCTTCGTCTTTCTTGTTCCAGGTTAGTAGGCATGAGGTAGTATATGTTCCTGCCTTCTAGTACATCGATGATGTGCTTCTGGTAGCGCAGTATCTGCATTGAGACCATTATGCAGAGGAGGGTTAAAAAAGTGTTTGTTGAATTGCAGGGGTTGGTGTCTCCGACAATATTAAATACTCCCATGGAAGTGATGGTAGCATGCGTCTCCTGTCCACTCCAATTCATGTGTCGAGTATCATTGTTGTCAAATTGCTTTTCTCTCTCTTCTTCAATCTCGTAGTTTTTGCTCGGGGATGGCTTGTACCTCTTGCTGCAGCCACTTGGTATTTCGTGCAGCCTGGACTGATAGCATACGCGGTGCAGATCCCTGTTATCCTTTATCTGATCCACCGTAGGATAGCCTGGAAGGCGGTAGGTTTGGATGCTTGCTATCTCAGATGTGGTACGACAGTGACGTTAGGCATATGGATACTGTTGCAGTTGATCGGGGTGGTTTTTTTCGGTCCCGGAATAGACCAATCTCTTCTCAGTCGGGGCTGGACGCGACTTGCCGGGGTGCAGTTGGCAAACCTACTGAATGTGTTTCTTGAGGAGGTCCTTTTCCGCGGATTCCTTTTCATGCAGTTATACTGGTCACTTCCGTGGAAAAGAATGCGATTGCCCGCAGCTCTTCTTGTCTCGCAGGCCATATTTGCTCTTATGCATGTGCCGCATAGGGTTGCCGTGGGAGTGTCTGCAGGAAATATAGTGATGGAGCAGGGCATGCTTCTTGGGATCGGGGTGCTCTATGCGCTTATCTATCTGCGCACCAAGAACATTTTCATAGCAATGGGCATCCATCTGCTTGCGAACCTGCCAATAGCTTTATTCATGCCACAGGGACTTGCCACGCAAATAGTGTATGTTATAGGGGTGCTAGTTCTAGCAGGGACGTCTTTGCGTGCAAAGGTTTCTGCCGAACGGTGTCAGTCTACGGTAAAGAGAACGTTATCGTGATCCACGTCGAACAGGCCGATCCGAGCACCTGCGTCAAGCCATCCATGTGCGTAATTCAGAGCAGCAAAAGCTAGCACCCAATCGCCGTTTGAGGCGAAATGTTCTGCGTCTGCGTAATAACGGGATGCCATATCGAAGAAATCAGCTGCGGATCCAGCGACATCGATGTCTGCCTCTTTCTGCAGTTTCACTTTCTTGAGCGCACGCCCGGTAACATCGAAGTAATTATCCAGTTTCTCTTTTGTGACTTCAGTATTCATAGTTCCATCTCCATCCAGTGGTCTTCAAAGATATATCCGTTCTCGGTGGTTTTTCTCTTAGTGCAAATTTTCCGGAAGCCGAAATGGGCGTATATCGGATGTGCGTATTGGCTCGCGGACACTGTCACCTTCCGGAATCCTCTTTTCCGCGCCTCTTTGCAGAAGCGTTCGAAGAGTAGCCGCCCCACACCTTTCCCCTGCCAGCAGGGGTCTACATAGAAAGTGCGAAGTTCATTTTTCTTGATGGCAATCAGTCCCAGGATCCTGTCCTTATGTTCTGCTACGAAAAACTGGCGTTCTCTTGCGCGTTCACGAAACTGTGTGGGGTTGTTCTTCCGGCAGAATTCTTCGATGATTTCAGGAGGATAATAGTTTTTGAGTGTTATCCGTTGTGCTCTTTTCACCACATTACCGGCTTTGATGATATCTCTTTCCTGCAATGGTCGAACGGTAATCATGCTGAAAACCTCCTCTAGTGTTGTTCATCGTAGAGCTGATCCACGAAATCCAGGGTGCTGATCTCGCTCGGCTCTCTTTCACGCAGCCTGATGAAGCGTGGAAAGCGTAGTGCGTATCCTGATGAATAGGTGGGGCTTTTCTGGATCTCTTCGTAGGCCACTTCCACAACGACCTCAGGCTTCACTGTGACGGTTTTGCCATTCTCGCTGATAATGAGCGGTTTCAGCATCTCAGTCATATCCTGGAAAGTGGTCTGATCGGTCTCATCACTTGTCAGTTCCTTGAACCCTGTAGATACTTTGCCTACAGTAAGAAAATTGCCGTCCATATCGATACATCCGACTAGGAAACTTGTCAGCCAGTCTGAGCGCTTTCCCTCCCCCCAGGTGGCCTCAGTGACCACAAGATCGAGCGTCTCCATGATGGGTTTGACCTTGACCATGAAGCCTACCCTGCTTCCGGGCTTGTATTTTGCATCGATAGATTTCATCATCACTCCTTCATTTCCAGCGTCCAGGGACTCCTGATAGAACTTGTTGGCATCTTCCTGGTTCTCTGTAATCATGATACGAGAGGGCACAATGACGCGTTCCTTCGGTTCGATAAGAGAAGTGACCAGTTTGCGGCGTTCGTGGAATGGTTTCTCGATAGTGGATATCCCATCGTGATAAAGGATGTCGAATACATTCACCTCTACAGGCAACTCCTGGATCAGTCTATGGATATCGTATTTGCGGCGGATGCGTTGAGATATGTGTTGGAAAGGCTTATAGGTGCGCGTGCGCGCATCGAATCCGACCACTTCGCAATCCAGTATGGCCGATCTGGTGTTGACGTGGGTGCGGATGGCCTGGACAACGTCGGGGAACTGATCGGTGACTTCCTCCATCCGTCGTGTGAACAGCCGAACATTATCATCCTGCAGATGGACCTGCATCCTGAATCCATCGTATTTGTACTCAATGGCAGCAGGTGATCCTACTTTTTGAAAACCGTGAGCAACACTGTCCACTTTTTGTGCAAGCATCACCTTGAGCGGCTTATTGATTTGCGGTGTGATAGTCAGCAACTCTGAGACGCCCTGGCTGGTCAGAATATGCAGGACTTTGGCAAAGTCATTGCTGATATCCAGCGCGTTCTGCACAATTTCGCTAAGCATAGTATAGATGACACGTGCAAAATT
>CAZMDB010000042.1:0-11219 GCA_964565095.1 uncultured Methanosarcinales archaeon
CGCCACACAACTGCCCAGCTCCGTCCTGATTATCGCAGGGGCTGACCTGATAACAACTTCTCCTATCCTGAGATGAGAAACTTCTGTATCATTCATGAAAAATATAATCTTCAGTGAACAGATATAAAACTATCGACTATGTCCTACCAGCTTCTGCAGAGCATCCGCCATTGCCGCAATATCGACCTCATGATCCACATACCCAGAAAGCATCGCCGATTTGGGCATACCGTACAATACACATTCCTTCGCACTCTGCGCAACAGTCACACCGCCTGCAGCCTTGATGTCACGCACACCATCCGTACCATCATGACCCATCCCACTCAATACCACACCAAGTACCCGCGCGCCACACACTTCTGCGGCTGATCTGAAAGAATAATTCGCATAGGGTTTGAGATTCCACACAGGAGGACGATCATCGAAAGACGAATGTAATTGTCCGTCTTTGGCTCTCCGAAACACCACATGCCGCCCCCCACGTGCAATATAGACGGTACCAGCCTGCAGCAGATCTTCATCCTCCACTTCCTTGACATGTATCGCACTGAGCGTATCAAGCGTATGCGCAAATTCACGAGTGAATCCAGCGGGCATGTGCTGGATAATCATTATGGGCACCGGAAAATTTTTTGGCAACAGTGGCACCACTCGCTTTAACGTCTGCACTCCGCCTGTTGAAGATGCGATGACGAGCAATTCAATATCATGTGCTTTCAATCCCTTGACCGCTCCCGCAACACCTGATGTGCGTGAGGATATCAGAGGTTTTCTATTCGTCTTTCGACGTTGCTGACAGCAGGGATACGCACGCGCGACAGATACCAACTTCTTGACGATCATGTCACCGAACACATCCCAGTCAATCATCTGCTCCTGTAGAGGCTTTATCAGAAAATCCACAGCCCCATGGTCAAGCCCCTGCATGCAATGGGTGTACGGGTCAGTCTCCATATCCACAAACAGGACGATCGGGTAAGTGTCTACTGCCAATATCTCTTTCAAATATTTGAATTGCATATCATCCATATACTGGCTGTCAAGAAGAATCGCATCAGGATCCAGCGTGCGCACCTGATCTCCCACATCACGTTGATCATAGATCCATCCGATGCACTCACATCCTGGCGTACTGTCGATAGCCTCGCGTATCTTTCGTCCGTAGAAGACTGAATCTTCGATCACAAGGAATCGTTTCAATGCAACGGCCTCATAGATTTATATTCAATTTTCGGAGCTCATCACGGGTCTCGGTATCAATCTGCGCCTGCACCATGGATGTGAATGACTGTTTCCCCATGGAAGTGAACGGTTTCTTGATAAATCGCACGATCTCTGACAAGGCAGCACCTGCCAGTCTGGGATCGGGATCGAATACATCCCCCACATAGACTCGGGCACGGCCCGGGTCCACCTCTACTGCAGAAAGGAAAGGATAACGCACCAAATGACTCTTGATTACTGTATCCAGCACCATATACATATACCGCGAAGAAGATATGTCTGCACCAACCTCGCACAGTGCCTCAAGCACATTCTTGTAGACTTCACGAAGCTCCATAACAAATCCTCTCTCACAACAAGACATTATCTTGTGTATTTAAGATTTGCGGAGGACCGCTTGGATACGATTCTTCAAATCCTGGATATCGAAAGGCTTTTCAACATAGTCCGCACTCGCCAGATTACCTATACCTTTGCTCAGATCATCAGTCTTTGCAGTCAGGAATATGATGGGGATATCCTTGGTCTTCAAGTTACCCTTCAGACTGGCAGCCACCTCCCACCCATCGATATCAGGCATCATGATATCAAGCAATATCAAATCCACCTCGCCATCTTTCATTTTTTCCAATGCTTCCCGACCGCCATTTGCCTCTAAAAAATCATCCGACATCCCCAAAGACTTAAGGCCATCTATCACAGAAAAGACTACATCCCGATTATCATCAACTACCAATATCTTGCTCATATCACCAACCTCTCAGACTGATATCCTTTTCTATATCTGCTTTCCTGACATTTATAACAGTTTTGCAGAGAACCTGAAATATACTATATTTCTGTATATTAACTCCATATTTCCGGTAGACATCTGAACTCCTGTTCGCAAAAGACTATCTGGAGTCCTTTTTCCTCTTCCCCTCCAAGGTTCGCGGTATAGAAAAGAAAAATGTAGCACCATGTCCCACTCCTTGACTTACTGCCCATATTCTTCCCTTGTGCGCCTGGATGATGCGTTTGCTTATGGTCAGCCCAAGCCCGAAACTCCTCAGGTCATGACGGGAATTATCCTCCTTGTAGAACTCATCGAACATCCGATCCAGTACTTCTTGTGTCATCCCGATACCTTGATCCCTCACCCATACTACAACATCCCCCTCCTTCTTCTCCAGCCCAATAGTTATCGTACCATCTTCCTGCATGCTCTTTCTTCCATTCTCAACAATATTATCCAGCACCTCCTGGATCCGAAGAGGATCTCCGTATGCCATGCATCGGGCAGGCATCTTTGTACGGATCCGTATCCGCTGATCCCGATCCTGGTGCCGGCTTCTTATGGCCTCCCGTATCATCTTGGCTATATCGAATCTGCAGAAATCAAATTCGACACGGCCTGCATCCAGATGCGCCAGATCCAGTGTCTTTGTAACAAGATCAGTAAGAAATCTTGTATTGCGGATACATACATCCAGCCTCTTCTTCATAGCAGGATCATCCGTTTGATCCTGCATCATAGGAAGCAAGACATTCAAAGGACTCAGAGGGGTGCGCAGATCATGGCTCAACTGATTGACAAAAGCGGTCTTGAGAGCAAGCAGATGAGAAACCTTTTCTTTTTGCTCACTCAACTGACGGGTACGCTCTGCGACCTTCAGCTCCACACTCTGTTTCTCTCTGACAAGATCCTGCTGGGTCGCAAGCAATTCCGCATTCGTCTGCATCAACTTTTCGGACTGACGATTCAACTCCTTGTTCTTATTCTCGATCTGCTTCTTGTTCTCCTCCAGTTCCGCACTCGCACTCTTGACCCTCTCAAGGATGTAGATCATGGCCTTAGTACTCCGCTCCTCGCTTGCCAGCTTTTTTCGCAGTTCGTATGTCTTAGATTCAATCTGCTGTTGCAGTGATATATTGAGACGCTCAAGCTCTGCAGACTTATTCTCCAACTCTTCTGTCCTCTGCACTATCCGCTTCTCTAGTTCCCTATTCGCATTTGCGACCTGACCTGTCTTACGCTGCACCTCATGCCGCAAAGCATTGGTAAGAAGCAGGAACAGGAATACTGCCAGAATAATGATAGATACCATGAACAAAGCAGTATATCGCCACACCCTCCTCCCATACGCGGAAAAGAATGAATGGACGGTACTCTTCGGGCGCAGGCTAATGACCGTCCAATCCTGATCCAATACCTCTCCTGATACGCTCATGATGACGTGCTCCACCGAGCGATTATCCACTTTGAGATCATAGGCGAACACACTTCCCTCTGCCGTGGATACTGCCTTACTCACTGCGTCTGCCTGCTCCGATGACACTTCACGAGAACGGTACACCACCTCGCCGTCAGGAGCAACGAGAAGTATACTTGCTTCAGGATCCATAGCACGCAAGAACACTACCTGTACGACCCAATCCAACGGGATGACTGCATTAAGAGAAGGTATCTCTGGAGATTGGCTCGGGATTACCAGATCGGCGACCACTTCGGCTGAAGACATATGCCGGACACGGACAATACGTGGCTCATCCGCACTCCTGTCCACAGGAAGTGAATAATGAGAGGAGCCAGTGTCTGAGTTTCTCTCAGCAAGCTCACCCATCACCCTCTGATCTTCGGCAAGAAGATGCACAGATGCAAGGAATCGTCCTCTGTAACTGTACAAAATCGTCTGCAAATTCTCCGCGATCAGCTGACTATCATTGACAGCATACAGGTCAACAGATTCTGCAGCCATGGATACCTGAGCAATGATATCATCCATCTCCTGATCAAAACGCCAAAGACCGCTCTGAAGTTGCCGGTGTTCTGTAGATGCGTAATACTCCATAGAGGCAGGTTCCATCCCCTGCATGACATAGTAAGTACTTGTCGCAGACAGGGTCAACAAGAAGAGGACACCAACGATGCCGATGATGTAGAAGGAATAGATGCGTGGACGAAGGAACCCTGTGCGGAACAATAGGATGAGGAAGCCTCCCCCCAGCAACGATACAATCACAGTAGTGAAGAGCAAAGAGGAGTGGCTCTGTAACATCATCTTTGTGGCTACCGACAGGAAGAGCAGAATCATAAGAACAAGAATGAATTCAGATAGCTGAAGCCTCTGCCACCCTCGGTTTTTCTTCTTCCTGCGTCGAAACAGTAAGAGGTATAGCAGGATCATCAGATATGATAGAATGAACAGAAGCATCACTAGATGCAATGGCCCCGGAACAACCAAAGAGGAAACCACCGCGTCCGGAATAGCATCGACACGCTGTACGATCAAGGGAGTGACTAGCAGGATCAACGAGAAGATACCATTATAAAGGATCAGCAGGAAATGCGTCCTGCGCGATATCCTGATGCCCATCTGATGCACGCACAGCATAAAAAAAGAAACCACCATGAGGAATCCTGCCAGATATCCCACCCGCGTCACATGCACCAACATAAATTCCTTCTGACATAGATACTGAACAATCTCATGAAGGATGAATACTATACCGGAAACAGTAAAGATGCGATAATAGGTGCTTGCCATCAGAGACACGTCTTTGCGCAAAGGTATGAGACTGAAGAATAGAAAGAGAAGCAGACTTGCCGCGGCAAGTATCAAAGAAATATTCTCGTAAGGGCGATCCCGAAGCGCGAATAAAGAAACGTCTTCTTCCTCATTATCAACATATACTGACACCCCAAGAAGCACATATGCACCATCTTGTGTCTTTTCATTGCTGCATGCAAGATACGCATACTTCTTTCGTACGACACCATCCGATTCCATAAATGAATAAGTGCCGAAACTATCATGACATCCTCCCCGCATAGCTCGTGCAAACATGTCCTCGAGCCCTTCATTCCCTGTGGGAAGTTCATGCAGCGACAGACCCGCTAACGAACGATCAGGATGGATCAGCATTTTGCCAGAAGAGGATATCAAGAAAGAATAACCTTCCCTGCCGATACTCCGTATCACCAGAGCCCTGAACATCTCCGACTCCTCAAGATCCTGCAAAGAAGACGGATTGACTCGCAGATACTCGTCGATATCCTGACGCACCTCTTTAGCTGTCCGCCTTAGATCCGCAGTCTCCAGATTATCTGATCTGTCAACATTCAAGGATAGCATCAACCCTGCCCACACGCTCTTATTTCCCGGATACACCACATTAGGACGATCAAAATCGACAGGTACAGCTACCACCAGTTTTGAACGTCCGGACAGGTCGACTGCAGAAGAGACGTATTTTACCTCCTGATCCAGCACTTGAGTCGCCATTCTGCGGTAACTCGGACTGGGCTGATAATGGTACAGGTTGAATATGCCGCCATCGGCAGAATTTTCAGTATTCATTGACGCTAGGGAGCCGTTGACAAGATACCCTCTCAGATTGTCAGGCTTCGGATGATAGATTGCTGATCCCTCGTTGTCAAAAAGCATCACATAATTATCAGCGTATGACACCGACACTTGCGGACTACGACGTGCAGTATCGATGTGTCTGAGTTGCTCAAGCAGATGCTGATAATCCAGAACAAGAGTGACCACTCCAGCAAAAGTCTCATTCCTATAGATGGGCACAGAGAAGCACATCCCTCCCTTATTATGGGTATTACGTGCAATGACCTTATCATAGCGTCCCTTGTAGACCTGCGGAACATCTTCAAAAACCATCTTCTTGGATACATAAGGGCTCACAGGACGTCCAACCCAGACATGCCCTTCCTCCAATCCTTCGGCACCGGAAAAGCACTCTCTGCCCATCTCTACATCCGGGATTTGCTCATCCAGTATAAACGCCCTGGGGTCATCACTACGGTAATCGACCAACACACTGCCATTGACACCTAATACTTGTATCTGCGGGTAAAGCGGTAATTGATAATACTGCTCAATGGGATCTTCATCGGTCCCCAGGTTCATCCATATGGTCCCGGTATGCGTGGATGCAAAAGATTCTAATCGACTTCGCACACGATCTGGACGCCGGAGATCCAAATGAGCAGAAAGTGATACCGCCTCGTTGACGCGCTCTTCCAGAAACCCCTCCAGACGTTCGACAATCCTATACGCATACCGCTCATAATCATAGACTTCCGCACCATCCTGAGATTTGGCCTGGACGGCTGGAAATAATATGATCATGCAGAACATCAGCGCCAATAGGAGGCCCCACCTATTCCTGATCCTCATGGACCTCCTCCGACCCCATCAAAGATGCCATTTTCGCCTTTGCCTCATCACGTTCCCGTTTCATCTTGGCAGCATAGAGCTCAGAATCTGCTGTGAGATTCCTGATCCGTTCAAGATCCCGTACCTTTTCTTCCAGAATCCTGGTCTTCCTCTCAATCTCCTTCTGCATCTTCCTGTTCATAGAACGCAGACGCTTCCGCATCCGATCCACCGATTCTGCAAGCTCTCCGAATTCATCTGCTGAAGCAATATCATTGACCTTGACATCGAAATTGCCTTCTGAAATTTCCGCAGTCACCCGCTGCAGATGACCTAGGCTCGAAAACATATACTTGGCGAAGTATCGAACAGTCATGAGTAGGATTACTATACTGAGAATCGAAAAGATGCCAAAGAACATGCTGAGCTCAGAGACCACTGTCGAGATGACTGCTTCGCCTATATCGTGCCTGCGCAAGAGCAGGAAGAGTATTCTGGTGATGAAAAAGAATATGACACTGCTGAACACGATACCCACGAACAGAGTGACAGTGAGCACCTGAGAGAAGACGCTACGCTCACTCGAACCGACAGGCTCTTGTTGACCATCTTGTGTCAAGCAATCACCCCCAATAGCAGCCCGGAAACAATGAAAGTCAGAATAGCTATACACATGCTGAATCCCGCCACCAGAAGGGCCCAGAATCCGCTACGGCTCAAAAGCGCAGATACATCAGTAGATACACCGATCGCTGCCATGACCGCCCCCCAGGCAATAGTATACGCGACACTCAAGAATGTACTCCATTCTGAGGCATACACATTGGCCATATCTATGCCTGCCACCAAGGATCCCAGTATCCCTCCAATTATGTATACCCATAAAGCGGAAGGGAGATGTATCTTCCTAGCAAGAAGAGAAGCGCACAGTGGTATGCAGATAATCAGAAACAGATACCGTATGGACTTGATGCCCAGTGCCAATTCCGCTATAGATAGTCCACCAGTTAAATGCGGTACCACCGAAGGTATCACGCGGACCAATCCCGTAAGCTGAAGAGTGCTTCCGGCAAGGTACGCAAATGCTTCGGGCAGCAGTGAAAACAAAGCAGACGTAAAAGGTAGCAGCACGAATAGACCATACATACCGATGAGTGACACTGCGATAACTGATACAGAAATCTCTTCTGCATCTGCATCCAGAGCGTCCGATGTCATCACTATGGCCGAGATGCCGCACACTGCGGATCCGGTCGCAACCAGATATCTTATTTTGCGAGGAATCCCGAATATCTTCCCCAGAGCCAGAACTGAAAGGAAATATGCAACTGCCACAATAACCAGAATACATAGTGTGTTCACATCACTCTGGACCAATCCAGAATACCGGACGTTCCGGGCTGCATAGAAGAATATGCCTATAGGGATAAGGATGTGCGCAATGTGCGAAGGCCTGATGACATACTGGTCCGATTCCTGAGCGCGCAGGAAACGTCGCAACCCGAATCCGAGGAGTAACGCTAGCAGCACCGGTTCCCGCATGAATGAGGGAAGCCATGATGCGATGACAAAAGCCCCGATCGATAACGCGATGGGCACGTATAACATACTCATAATCCTGGCAGACGACTTCATGCACCTCCTTCCTCCAATCGTTTTTTCAAAGCTGCATTCTCCTTCTCTAGCCTTTCCATGTCAAGGATCTGATCAACTGTCGCATTCCGGAAGGACTCCAACATCTGCATTTTGTCCCACAATTCCTCGTGCGTCTGTCTAGATGCGACAAAAGCTCCTATCATATCGGCAACCGTCTGCATCATTCGGATATCTTCTGCACCCCACGCATAATCCTCTTTCGAGCTCTCAAGAACCATCGCACCTCCCCATCTTTTTTCAGAAAAGACAGGCAAGGCCAGCAATGATTGCACACCGCGTCTACGGAGTATTCGTCTTTCCTCTTCAGGAAAACTCGAGACACTCCCTGTAATGATGTCCTTTGCCTCCAACAGATGCTGCCATCGTGCAAATCCATCAGCATATTTCCGGTCTTTCTTACTTGGGCGTATGCGGCACCCCTCTCCCTGCACACGATATTCCTCATGCATACAGAGATCCCTCTCGCCGACATTGAGTATCAGGACTGCTGAATTGGCCCCGGAAACACGACGCACCAACGATATGGCCTCTCGCAAGGGATAATCTGCATGTATCGATCCGAGAAGCATGCCCGAAATGCCAGCAATCACCTCCTCATACTCCAGCCGCCTGCGCATTTGCTGCTCTGCCTGCTTCTTATCAGTGATATCATATTTGATTGCTAGATAATTCATTATCTGACCCTTTTCATCAAAAATCGGGGTGATAGTCGCCTCCTCAACGTATAGGGACCCATCCTTGCGTCTATTGACAAATTCTCCCTTCCAGGTCTCTCCTGAACTGATAATCTGCCACATCTCTTCATAGAACGCTGCACCCTGTTCTCCTGATTTCAGTATACGTGGATTCTCTCCGATAACGTCTTTGCCAGCATATCCGGTTGTCGCCTCGAACGAAGGGTTCACATACACGATCGCACCCGAGACATCTGTGACTACGATTGTTTCAGAAGCCTGATTCATCGCAGTCGTCAAGCGCCGTTGGTGATTTTCTATATTGCGGCGTTCCGTCAGGTCCCTGATGATACCTGTCAGGATTTTATCTCCGCATTCCAGCTCGAAACAGGATTTCTTGGTCGAGATCCAATGGATATCCCCGCGCTGATCGGTGAATCTTTCTTCAGCCACATCGACTCTACCTGTCCTGAAAACGGCATCATCACGTTCCCAGAAAACATCTGCCTCTTCTTCCGGGAAAAAGTCGTAATCGGTCTTCCCGATAAGCTCCCCTCTCTCCTTGCCCACAAAACTGGCGAAGGCCTCATTGCACATGATCCACCTGTGCTGTTGATCCTTGATGAAAACAGGATCTGAGATTGAGTCCAACACTTGCTCAAGGAATGCATTGCTATCTCTGAGCTGTTCCTCCATCTCCTTACGTGCGCTTATATCAAGGGCTGTGGCTGCTATGCCTTCAGGACGACCATCCTTATCCTTGAGAAGGACAAATGACATCAGCATAGGAAAACGGGAACCATCCTTCCGCCGATGCTCCACCTCTATACCAGAGACTCCACCTTCCTGCAGCACCCGGGCATTGACTGCCTCGATCATCTGCTTCTGATCCTTGGCATGAAACACATCCGCAACTCTTCTCCCTTTGACATACGCAAGAGAGTATCCATGAATCTTGGCAAAATACTCATTTACGTACTGTAGACGTCCTTGCCTATCAATGATTCCCACCCCATAATTTGCATTATCGAGCACACGTTTGAACTTGCGGATCTCCTGTTCCTGCTTCTTACGTTCCGTCATATCTATGTGGGTGCCTACCATACGCACAGGCTTCCCATTCCTGTTCTTGACCATTAACGCGCGGGAAAGTACGTGAACCGGCACACCATTCTTGTGCATCAGGCGAAATTCCAGATGAAATTTTCCCTTCTGCTTGCCAGCAAGGTATTCCTTTACATATTGTTCACACCGTTCCTTGTCCTCAGGAGACAAGAGTTTCTGCCATGTCGTAAAAGTATTCTCCAGCTCATCATCCCTATATCCCAGCATCTGCTTCCAACGTGGAGAAAGATACAAATGATCGGTACTGATATCCCAGTCCCACATCCCATCAGAAGTGCCGCGCATCGCAAGCTGGTAACGCTCTTCATTCTCCTTCAATCTCTGCTCTGTCTTACGGGATTCGGTGGTATCGCGCACGATAGTAGCGAATTGGCCTTTCTCTGCCCTATAGACATACACCTCATAAGATCTTCCCGACTGCTCACGCACAATCCTGAGCGGCCGCCCGGTCCTGATGACTGTAGCGTAATCTTCCACCCACTCCGGATTAGCTTCCGGCATAATCTCTGATACCTTTCTTCCCACAATCTCCTCTGCCTTCTTCCCGAGTAAGCTTTCGAATGCCGGATTCACCTCAAGGAAACGATAATCTACAGCTTTTCCGTCGTCGTATATCATTTTATGCAGAGCAAACCCGTCCACCATCCGTTCGAACAGGTGCTTATAGCGCTGCCGACTTTCAGCCAATTCCTGTTCAGCGCGGCACCGCTCCATAGCATTGCTGATCACACCAGCAAAGAAACGCAGCAAGGACACATCTTCCTCTGTCCATTTGCGCCTCCCCTCCAAAACATCCACCCCCAGAAAACCTAACAACTGCTCACCATGAAATTGCGGAACCACAGCCAGGGCAGCAATACCCTGCTTGTGCAGATGGTCTTTCTGCGCTCCGGCTGGAAGATCCTCCACAGCCTCGATCCATATCTCGTCCTTGTTCTTCATCCGTTGATCGATACTTATAATCTCTTCTACTGGTATATTCTGCAGATGAGATCTCTGGGAAGGAATACCTGCACCGCACCACTCATGAGTATTCGAAACGCTCTTTGCGTCTGATGCGTAGGAAAATATGTACGCCCGATCCGCATCGAGTATCCGACCCAGTTGCTCTATACCTTTACTGATCACCTGGTCCAGGGTATGCACGGTAGCATCTACTAGCTTGCCGGAAAGGTCTGCCAGCACTCTCTGATGCTCAAGACGTGTCGCGATAAGCCTTTCCATGCTTCTGCGGGCAGTGATATCGCGTGCCACCGTCAAGACGGCAGGCCTGTCTTGACGTGAAATGATTTTCGAGTGCATCTCGCTGGGAATGACCACTCCGCTCTTACTCACATGTGCCCCACGAAACTCCACATACCCCTCCTTTTTCAGTTCC
>CAZMDB010000043.1:0-11022 GCA_964565095.1 uncultured Methanosarcinales archaeon
AATTTCAACAACTTAGCTATCACAACATAGCGTAAGCTCTCTTCTTTTTTTAGAAAATAGTGTCACGGAGTCTTGCTGCATCCTACCTGGTGCAGGTTTTGCGAAAATCAGCCTGCATGTCCTTAGAAATTACTCGTAAATTTCTGGATCTTGTGGAGCTTTGCTCAACAAGAAATCGGCTGATTTTCTAATCTTGCTCCAAAGTGGTTATGAAAATGATTTCATTTTCAAACATTGAAAATCCTGGATTTTCATATGCACTATTTTCTCTCCTTCATTCTTCTCTCCTTCATTCGGAAATACTGGTCTGCCACAAAAGACTTTTAAATGGGTAAGCGCTCACTCAGCGCATGATCCGCCTCGTATTTCTCGGTACCAGTTCTATGGTCCCGACAAAGGAACGCAATGTTTCAGGCCTGTACCTTGAATATGAAGGAGAGGGCATCCTTTTTGATTGTGGAGAAGGCACCCAGCGCCAGATGAATATTGCAGGCATCAACCGCAATCGCGTCAAAAAAATCTTCATCTCTCACTGGCATGCTGACCACATCGCGGGCATCCTCGGCCTCATCCAGACAATCGGCAACAAGGATAATGAAGTGCATCTGGATATCTACGGGCCAAAGGATACCAGGAGACGCATGGAACATCTTCTGGAAACAAGCATTTTCGATCAGCAACTGGATATCGATGTACATGAGTTTTGCCTCGACCGCAATGCCCCTGATCCACTTGTCAGGATTTGCGATATGCCGCGATACGAAGTCTGGGCTGCTCCTCTCGAACATGGCATGCCAGTACTCGGATTCCGATTTGTGGAGAAAGATCGACGTCGCATGCGCCTCAAAGAACTCGAGAAACTCGGCATTCCTCCTGGGCCCATCTATGCCCGACTTCAGAAAGGCCATGACGCTGAATTCGAAGGTAAGATAATCGAGAGTGATAAAGTGACCACTATCGTCAAAGGGAAACGCATCGCTATTGTCTCGGATACCGCTTTTTGCCAATCTGCGATCGCTTTGGCTGAGGAATCCGACGTGCTTGTCTGTGAATCGACTTACGCCGCCAACGATGAGGAAAAAGCTCACCAATATCGTCATATGACCAGCCAACAAGCTGCGCAGATCGCATCCATGGCTGGAACAAGAAAACTTCTTCTCACGCACTTTTCTCAGCGTTACACGCAACTTGATGACCTTCTTGCTGATGCAAAAGCTGTGTTCCCTGAGACTGAACTGGCTAATGACTTCAAGACCGTTCGCATCTGAGCCATGATGTGTTGATCTTGGAATCATATGATGGACCCATAGGATGGCGGCCTATACGATGGAACTGCATAAAATTTTAAAACAGCCTTCTTGCCATGTTCTTTCATGCCTGATGCACAAGCTTTTCTCAACCTTGTAAAAGAGCAGTCCAAATCATTTTTCTCGTCTGTTCCCGAGGGAACCATCATCCGTGTCCTGAGTCATCTGGATGCTGATGGCCTGAGTTCCGCGGCGATCGCAACAGCAACACTGAGACAGAGCGAATATCCATTCAGACTATCCATACTTCCTACTCTTGATGAGGATGCGGTCAAGGAACGCATTGATGAGAAGGATACTCACATCATCTTCCTCGACCTTGGAAGCGGTCAGCTTTCACTGCTGGCAGAGAAGCTTGGAGACCGTCATATTCTGATCCTTGACCATCACGAACTGGACGACGCATGCGACCCGAAGGATCTGCCATCGGGATTTTTCCATGTGAACCCGCATCTCTGCGGCTTCGATGGCAACTGCGATATCTCTGGTTCAGGCGTTACCTACTTCTGGTCCAAAGTGATGGCAGCGCCGTCGGACTTATCCGCATTAGCGCTGGTAGGAGCTATCGGGGACATCCAAGAGAATAATGGCTTTGATGGATTGAACAAGCATATTCTGGAGGATGCGCTCAACGACCAACATATCGAGCAGAAAAGAATGCTAAAAATGTATGGCGCGCACCAGAAGCCGTTGGTCCGACTGTTGGCCAACAGCGACCTCAAGATTCCCGGAATCAGTTCTGGGGACGCGACTGAACGCTTCCTCACAAGCCTAGGGATAAGCACGAGCATCGGAAATCTGCCGACCAAACTATGCGATCTGACTGCAGGTGAGATGGAAAAGCTCGCCAAAGCCATCATCGACAAGCGGAAGAGTCTGACAAAGCCTGACGACATCTACTGGAATTCCTACTTGCTCCGCGGAGAAGAGGATGGCACCATCCGCAGAGATGCCCGCGAGATCTCCACATTATTGAACGCATGCGGCCGTCTCTCAAAGCCATCAGTAGGCATAGGGCTTCTCTTATGCGATGACAAATGCCGCCAGCTCGCCTCGGTGGTGCACACAGCGTACAAGAAAAAAATTGTTGAATCAATAAAATGGTATCGGGAACAAGAAGATGATCAAGCTGTCCAACGCAGCGAAAACGTCATCGCAATCAATGCAGGCAAGAATGTGCTTCCGACAATGATCGGCACCCTCGCCTCCATCATAGCAAACGATGCGAAAGTAGAAGCAGGCACATATGTGCTCTCTCTTGCTGATGCAGAGAATGGCATGACAAAAGTATCCGTGCGTATCGCTGGAAGCCGTGACGAAGAATTGGAAAGTCACATGAAAGATATCGACTTGTCCGGAACCATGAAATCCATTATAGAAACTTTCGGCCAAGGCCAATCTGGCGGACATGCTATGGCTGCAGGCGCGGTCATCCCGCAGGGCAAGGAACAGGAATTCCTACAGATTGCTGTACCTGAACTCAACAAACGTCCTATCATGTGCGCACCTGTACAGAAAGCCGATTGATCAAGAGGGAACACCATGATTAGCGAATCATTCTCCGGTATACGAGGGATTGCAGACACTGAACTCACAGAGGAATTTGTAGAAGCATACGCCCGTAGCTACGCACGCTACCTCCAGGACTCTCACAAGAACACTGATGAAAAATCCATCAGGATCATCGTGGGACGAGATACAAGGCCTTCATCTGCAAGGATTGCTGAACAGATGATTTCTGTGATTACCGCATGCGGCATATCTGTCTTGGATGCAGGTGTCAACACCACGCCCGCCATAGAACTTGGAGTACGTGAATATGAGTTAGCAGGCGGCATCATCATCACCGGATCCCACAATCCCCCCGAATGGAACGGATGGAAGTTTCTCTCTCAGACTGGGTGTGTGTTGTCTGCCCAAGAATCTGCTCGTGTTATCGAGGGGGCTCACCAGGAAGATGGTCCTATGAATCCGGATAGCCTCGTGGGCGCTACTGAAGACATCGCTGTGGAACTAAGGCAAAAGTACCTCGATTTCATCATCTCTCTTATCGGATCATCCGGATGTGCAGCAATCCGGGAAAGCAATTTTAAGGTGGTTGCCGACCCTGACGGTGGAAGCGCGGCAACTATCATCAAGGATCTTTTCGAACATCTTGGAGTCAATGGTATCTACTGCAACATGGAACTGGGCAGGTTCCCTCGCACGATCGAACCGAATGCGCAGACTCTTGCGTATCTGTCCGACATCATGGCAGACAAAGGAGCTGATCTTGGAGCTGGTTGGGACTGCGACGCAGATCGGGTAGAATTCATCATACCTGAGAATACGGAATTTGCCCGGAGACGGGGAGCCATGGTGTCCGGCCAATATCTTCTGGGTATCCTTGTGGATGCATTCCTCACAGAGGATACTTCTGGAAATCCTATAGTTGTCAATGACGCTACCTCTCAGTTAGTCCATGAGATCGCTGCACGACACGGCAATGCCGTCCACGAAGTTGAAGTAGGTGAGGTCAATGTAGTAGAGAAGATGTATGAGCTTCAATCTCCTATCGCAGGGGAAGGTTCGAGTTCAGGGGCCATTGTCCCGCCTTCGCGCTGCCGTGATGGCATCCTGGCGCTAGCGTTGGTCCTACGTATCATGGCCACCCGGAAAAAATCTGTCGCAGAAATCCTGGAAAGCCTTCCCTCCTACACCACTGTACGCACAAACGTAAACTGTTCTCCGCAGATCGCCGACTCCATCAAATCTGACCTTCGGTCTTGGTGGACTGACCAGGCGCAGAAAATCACGTCGACAGGCGATGAAAGCGGGGGACTAAAAATTCACTTGCGTGATGAAGAAGGCAGATCCGGATGGATCTGGTACCGAGGCTCAAAGACCGAAAAAGGGGTATTCCGCATCATCTGTGATGCTGCTGACCCCCAGTATGCCAACCTACTTCTGAAAAAGGGGACGGACGCGTTCCATGAAGCTGCCGCAAACTAGCTATTGATTGGTCTCCGGATTCTCGATGATTGATCGGACTTCATCAACTTTCTGGTTCATGATTTCTTCTGAGACTGCCTCGAGAGTGAGACGCACGACCGGCTCAGTATTGGAAGGCCGCACCACAAACCAGTACTGCTCTCCTTCAAAACGGACGCCATCCATATCCGTGTCGAAAATTTCTGCGTACTTGGGGCGCAGTGCAGTAAGCACCGCGTGAACATCCTCCACCTGGAAATTAATCTCTCCGCTTGCACTATAGATGCGGAAAGGTTGCATCAGTTCAGACAGCGTCTTCTCAGTAGCGCTGCACAGATTCAGCAGCTGTATGAACATGAACATCCCGTTATCACAGTTGTAGAATTCTTTGAAGTAGTAGTGTCCTGAAAGCTCGCCTGCAAAGATGGCATCGTGTTGTATCATCAGCTCCTGGATATAGCTATGTCCGACCCGACACATGATCGGTTGCCCGCCGTATTCTTCCACTATCTCGCGAATAATCCGGGAGCTGCGAAGATCGTACAGTATCTTCGGCTTCTCTGCAGAATCCCGGGACATCTCTTCAAGACGCTCTTTGGCAACCAGCGCCGTAATCAGATCAGCAGAAATCATCTGGCCTTTCTCATCGATGAATACGACGCGGTCCGCATCACCATCGAAAGCAGCCCCGAAATCCGCCTTTTCCTCAACTACCCTATTCTGCAAATCCTTGAGCGTTTCGTATCTAAGCGGATTGGCTTCATGGTTCGGGAATGTCCCGTCGAGATCGAAATACATAGGCACCAATGAAAGGTGAGGCACGTTTTCTGCCAGTACCGGGACATCCAAGCCAGCCATCCCATTGCCTGCATCCACCACCACCTTGAGCGGTTCCTCAATATTCGTATGTTGGATCATGAACTGCATGTAAGCTTTCTTGATATCACGTTCTTCTATCTTGCCTACCTGCTGGACTTTCATCTCTTCCAACTGGGTCAAATCCGTATTCTTGACAAAATGTTCGATGTACTCGATCCCGCCTTCGTAGGTGAGCGAGATCCCTCCTGTGCGGGTGAACTTCATGCCATTGTATTCCTTCGGATTATGCGAAGCAGTAACCATTACGCCTCCCTGAGCCTCAATGTTTGCAGCAGCAAAGTAGCTCATCGGCGTGGTGACCAGGCCGATATCCACTACATCCGCTCCCATATCGATAACACCATCAGATATGGCCTGCGCCATGCGCGGCGATGTCTCTCGCATATCATAACCCACTATGATACGCACATCCTTGCGACCTTCTTCTTCCTGCAACATCCGAGCAAAGCCTGCGCCTATCTTATAGACCGTCTCGTCATCCAATGTATCTATCTTTCCCCGAACATCATATGCTTTGAATATCCCTGCCATGCCTGATCACCTTTCTGTTATTGCCCCCTTGTTTTTTATGGCTTTCTATTGTGGCTGTCCATTGTCCTATCTACTGAGATTCTAATTGCCCTTTAAGATGATATGTGGTGGAACCGATTATCCGCACCTTTTCCCAGGTACCTAGAGGATACTCTCCCTCAACTATCACTGGGCGGTATGAGTGAGAACGGAAAAGGGTGCTGCCCGCCTTCTTGTGCGTTTCAGATACCACATCAAACAGCTCCCCCTGTATCGCCAGATTCTTCTTCTTCCAGATCCTCTTGAGTTGCCCATCCAGTTTCTTCATTCTCTGCTTGACCAGAGCGCCATCGATCTTATCCATCTCTGCGGCAGGGGTCTTAGGCTGTGGCACGAAACGGGATCGATTGACGACCTCCGGCTTTGTCTGCTCAAGGAATGTCTGCGTCTCTGCGAACTCCTTATCCCCTTCCCCTGGATGACCAATTATGATGTCCGTGGCAATAGTTATGTCGGGAACCTCGGTACGCATGAACTGCAGTACATCGAGGCACTCCTTGCGCGAATAACTCCTATTCATCAACCGCAGTACAGCATCGCTGCCTGACTGAACAGGCACATGCAAAAAACTGTAGAACCTCTTGTCTTGCAGTATCTCGGCCCACGCTACACGGAACCTATGCACATACTGTGGATTGGCCATCCCTATGCGAACAATGAAGTCTCCGGATACTTCCTGTATTTCCCGCAGCAGGCTGATTATATCGACGCCTATGTCCAAGCCATAGCATCCACAGTCCTGGCTCGTGAGCCATATCTGCGTGACACCTTGTCTGACCGCGTTGCGCACCCTCTCCAGTATCGCGTGTACCGGATAGGAAACCAGATGCCCTCGAGCCGCTTTTGTCTTGCAGTACGCGCAGTTTCCCAAACATCCCTTGCTTATGGGGACAATCTCGATATGTTTCTGTTCACGTGCATGCTGCAGAGAAATTCTACGGAGTACCGTTTCGCTTGCAGCCTCATGAAGCAAGTGGCGGGGGGGCGTCTGTCCGTTGGCGTTTCTCTGCCTCACAGCTGCCTCTACTACACTCACGACACTTTCCACGTGATCCGGACCGATGCAATGATGCTTTCTGAGAACCTCCAAATCGGGATTTGCCTTTGGTATACAGCCTGCGATGATAATGGGAGTATCATTTGCCTGCTCGCGGAAGCGCTTAAGCCTTTTGCGAAATTTGCGGAACCCGACATCCTTGACAGTACACGTATTGAAAATAACAGCATCTGCTTCCTCCACAGCTCGAACTATCTGATGACCTCCTTTCTCGAGCAATGCGGACATTGCCTGGGTATCCGCCCTGTTCAGCGTGCAACCTTGTGTGCAAATATACACATGCAGTGGCTGGTTCGGTAACCGCTTCGATCGCGGGTTTTCTGACGACATGCTCCGAAGCATTTCAGCAAGTTTTATAAAGATTCTTTTGGGAAGAAGAAGTTGGGCCATGGCTTTTTGCTAGTCAAGCCAAAAAGGGGGTACATCAGTGAATCTGCTTGTCTATTTCAAGGATCTCGGTCGCTTCGAAGAGATTATGAATGTACTTATTGAAGAGGATTTCGGTCACCTCATGGTGGATGCAAAACTGATCACTTCCTTATCATGGTTCGATAAATTGCTGTTACGCTTCTCAAAGGATCATGCATCATCTCCAGAGAGGATGGTGCGCACCTTCGAACGGTTAGGTCCTACATTCATCAAATTCGGTCAGATCCTTTCAGTGCGGCCAGACCTGCTGCCTGCAGAGTATATCAGGGCGCTAGAAAGACTCCAGCATGATGTGTCTCCTGTCCCTTTCCCAGACATCAAAGCGGTGATAGAGGAGGATCTGGGGAAGCCTCTGGAAAAAGTATTCAAGGATGTGGATCCGCATCCGTTAGCCAGCGCGTCGATTGCGCAAGTCCACCGTGCCCGACTGAAAAACGGTAAACAGATTGTTCTCAAGGTGCAGCGTCCCCATATCGAAGAGACCTTCGCTCAGGATATCCACGTGATGTCCAATATCGCCGCTTTGCTGGAGCGGCATCGGAAGGACCTACGCAAGTACAAACTGAGTAAACTGGTGCGTGAATTCGAGGGTTGGGTGAATCACGAACTGAATTTTTCCCATGAGATCGAGAATATCCGCTCTTTCCATGCCCTGTATAAGGGACATCCCTTCCTCCACATCCCCAAAGTCTATGCCAAGCACTGCAGCCAACGGGTCATCGCTATGGAATACTTCGATGGGGTCCCTATCAACATGTATGCCGCGCAGAAATCCGGCAAGAAGATACATAGCAAGAAGGATGATCCCCGCCAAATCCGCAAAGTTTTCTCCCGGGCCTTCCAGATCGCCTTGGAACAGGTCTTCGTGTACGGCTTTTTTCATGCTGATCCCCATCCAGGAAACATCTTGATCCGTTCTGACGGTGATATGGCATTGGTGGATTTCGGTATCATCGGCAGCTTCAATGAGGATCTCAAGCAGAAGACCCTCCGCATGTTCTATGCGGTCCTCATCAATTCCCCGGATGAATTGGCCGATATTCTTCTGGAGATGAGCGAGACTCCTGATAAGGTGGATTACGCCACGCTGAAGAAGAAGATCAGTATCGCCATAGCAGATATCCAAGTTGGTGACATCTCAAAAATAAATGTCGGGCATCTGTTCGAGACGATGCTGCATGTCGCACTTGATAACGGCGTGCGGATTCCCCGAGAATTCGTCCTTTTCGCAAAATCTATCGTGACGATCGAAGGCATCGCACTAGCCTATGATCCTCACTTCAATCTGGTGGAGAACTCAAAACCTTTCATAGAAAAGTTAATAAGAAAACATATCGAATCACAACTCAACGTGAAAAAACTCAAGACCAAGATGCTGGATGCAGGCAAGACCATCATGGATCTTCCGCGGCAGACCAGCAGGATACTGCGAAAGCTTGAAGAGGGCTCGATCAATCTCAATATCCAGGATACGGATATCAAGAAACTTGCTATAGAGATCGACAGGTCGAGCAACCGGGTCGCATATGCTACCATCATAGCAGCTTTCGTAATCAGCGGTGCGTTGCTCATGGGTATCAAGGATTTCTCGTTGAATGTGACCAGCACGCTTTCCTTCACTCTGTTCGGATTGGCTGGACTACTGGGAGCAACGCTTTTCTATTCTATACAACGGGAAGGATGAAGATTTGGAAAAATGGTGAAAGACATATGGTATTGAAAAAAGTACGGACATGGTTCAGACGACGAACGCACGCACGAAAACTGGCAAAGCTGGCAACATCTGAGTATTCTCGCATGAAGCCTACTGTGCAGCATTCGCTCAAGGAGATAGCCACAACCATCGATAAGGAAAGTGATGTGATCGCAGACCAGACCACATCCGAAGCGCTCCGTCTTGCTGAAGCGGCTCTCAAAGAAGCAGAGGCTAAACTCGAGGAAGCACGCAAGAAGGTCGCAGTCGATATCACTACGCCAAAAGCTAAGAAGAAAAAAACGATCCGAAAAAAGAAGACGAAGAACTCACGGAAAAAGAGTGCTAAGAAATCCAGCAGAAAAAAGAAATCCAGTAAAAAGCTCACAAAGAAGAAGGCTCAAAAACGCAGAAAATCCAGCCGGAAGAAGACCACGAAGAGAAATACGAAAAGATGACTACCGATACCCAGATACGTGACAACCTGACTGCATGCATCCAGTTCCTCACAAAGAAGGGGTTCTATGCTGATGCCCTCTACATGAATAGCACTCAGTTCTCCCTGCGCAAAGATAATACGTCCTTTGATGCTGATGAGGAAGCTGACAGAGGAGTGCGGCTCAGGATATATGTCGAGGACCGCTTTCTGGATCGGAGCATATCAGGATGTGACAAGAAAGACCTGATGCGAGCTGCACGTCTCCTCATAGAAGAGGCCCACCGGTATCGTCCTCTTGCCAGGATTCCCCTAAAAGTAGATACTAAGCGGCTCAAGAGATCCTTCCGCTCGAAGATGAAGGAGGACCCCAGAAAGATTCCCCTCAAAGAGAAGATTAAATACTGTGAAGAACTTCACACACGTTTCTCAGATGAGCAATTCGTCAATATCCGGGTTGCTTATACGGAAGGACACACGCATGAGATTTTTGTCAATCAGCATCGTGTTCTTTCACAGAAAATCCCACGTGTTATCGTAGCCGTGATGCCTTTTGTACGTACTCCGGAAGGACAGACGCGGTACCATTATCGGTCATTTTTCGCACCGGGCTTCGAAGCAACCAGGATCAGCACTGCAGAAGTGCGCAGCATTAAGAAGATGGCTCGCGCCATCATCAATGCAGGCCGGATTCCCCCGGGATCCTACACGTGCTACCTTCCGCCGGACATGACTGGCTTATTGGCGCACGAATCTTTCGGTCACGGTATGGAAGCTGATACTGTGATGTTGGGCCGTGCAAAGTCTATCGAATACTTTGGGCAACGTATTGCCCCGGAAGAGGTCTCAATCCTCGATGATCCTTCGTATGCGGGTGCTCATGGACATATTTTTTTCGATCACGAAGGACAACTGGCATCTCCTACCTACTTGGTGAAAAACGGGATTGTCACCCAACCGATCACATGCCAATACGCGGCCTCCTTCATGGCAAAAAAGGGGTTCGGGTGGCAACTCACCGCTAATGCACGTGCAGAAAGCTATGACCATAAAATTTACGCACGCATGACCAACACCTATTTTGCCAAAGGTAATCAGTCTCCTAAGAAAATGCTGAAGTCTATCCGGGACGGGATCTACCTTCATAATGCTTCAGGAGGCATGGAAGACCCGAAAGGTTGGGGCGTACAGATCCAAGGCATCACTGCCGAACGTATCAAGGACGGTAAACGCACAGGCGAATTCTTCTATGAAGCTGGTATGACGGGGTATCTGCCGAAGCTTCTGAGCAACATAACTGCTGTAGGATCTGATTTTACGGTGCCTGGCACCGGCTTCTGCGGGAAAGGTCACAAAGAATGGGTCCCTGTCTCTGATGGAGGACCCAGTCTCGTTATCGAAGAGGTGCCGCTCTCATGAGTGCCGATAAACTACGCAGCAGTGCAGCTGATGACTGGAAGATACTTGATGTGACAATAGAATCGATGAATACCTACGCGCACAAAGATGGCCGCATCGAAGATACTGTCAGGTCCACAAGAAAAGATTCTGATATCACTGTCTGTACCCAAGACAAAGACACCACGGGTGAATACAGTTTCTCGGTCGGCGAAAATCTCCAGAGACAGATCGACCAAGCTATCACTCTCAGCAAGAGAATACGCAACCCCTCCTATCCATT
>CAZMDB010000044.1:0-10934 GCA_964565095.1 uncultured Methanosarcinales archaeon
CCGGTTCGCTTTTGCACGGACCGGCTTATTGAAGCGCACCAATCGCTTCACTGGACCCTGCACACTTCCCTTTATGAGCACATAGGAACTCCTTACATTCCCATATCGGATAAAACCACCCTTCGCATTGACCTGGTCAGGTGTGTCACCGATCTTGAATATCTTGTTATTATAATGAGTACGGGTATGATATCCCATCTGTCCAGCATGAGCGATACGGTACATCGTATGCTGCTGAGAGATCCATCCACCCAGCGAACCAGGTGCTCGTCGACCCTTTTCCGACTTGTGACTGCGGATAGCAACACCGAAGCGCTTGACTGCACCCTGATATCCCTTCCCTTTTGTCACTGCGTGCGTATCAACAAACTCTCCATCAGCAAAGACATCAGATACCGCAATCTGCTTGCCCAGATTCTCTTTGGCGTATGCCAACTTCTCATCCTTGGAGCCACCGATCGCGACCTCGAAAATCTCCGGTTTCTTCTTTCCCATACCTGTCTCAGATGGGTTAGTATGCACAAGCAGTACGACATCATCATATGCTGCTGCATCCAGAGCATCGAGCTTCCTCTTAGACTTTGCTGCGACACGCTTTGCAAGATGCTTATCCTGCTTGGGCGCGAACACATCTGCGACAACTGATTTTGATCCATCCTTGGTCGCATACACGCGCACTCCTGCCACTGTGAGCGGTGGGCACTCTATGATTGTAACTGGGACACTCACGATCTCGCCTTTCCGTGGAGACGACTTCTCTTCCTCTTTGTACTGGACGTGTGTCATTCCCACTTTGTAGCCGGCAAACCCAAGTGGCTTTGCCTCTGCAGACTTTGCCCAGGATTTGACTACTGGAACTTCCTTTTCCGCCCTGACCCTTGGCCAGAACTGCATGGAACCGTGTCGTGGATTTCGTGCTTTTCCCATCGTACTTCACTTGATTTGTACCTGAAAGAATCATCTACAGACAGTCGTCGAAATGTCAACGCGCCTATTGCTGATCCGCTGCGAGAACTTTGCAGTTTCTCTTTTCAGGCATTTCCCACACTTGAATATTTCCAAGTGCCCATCCATCCTGCGGTTGCCCGGAGGGTGTGGATGTGTGTATCCGGGAGAAACTAGGGTGTCTTTATAAAGTTTTTTATTTTTGGTGTGTAAAAGTGTATACTGCTGCAGACCAAAGACAGGAATGTATTGATGCTGATGCATATACTTATATTATTATGGTAGAAGAGAAGGCTTGTAGGGCAAGGCATATGCACCGCCTGCAGACGCATCTTACAAGGAGGGTATGCATTGTTGCATACGGTTCTCCGACGAGTAACAGGATTTGCGACGGATGTCAGCAACAGGATCGGCGGTGCTACAGCCGTGCTGTAGCCTCCCATCGACGCTGTGAGGATACTATCCAGAAAATTCCGCCAAAAATGATGAGAGCAGCACCCATGATGGCAAAAGATGCTCCGGCAGACCACAGATCGGTCACATACCCCAACAGAGGGGCAAACATTGCATACATGATGCTTTTGCCCATGCTCTGCACTGACATGACCGTTGCCCGATGGTGGGAATCCGTGTGATGATTCACCCCTGCATCGACAATGACATCCCGAAGGCCACATGTGTATGACATGATACTTATACCGATCAGCGCATATATTGCGGGACCCAGCGGAATTGACAGAAACGAGATCCCTGCTATGATGAGCAAAAGGATCAGAAGAGGCCTTTCCTGATATTTGACAAAATATCCGGCACTCAGGTTCCCTACTGCTGCGCTTCCGAAATACAGGAACGTGGCAAATCCGATAAGGTATGCGGGACTCCCCTTATAGAACGGCTGGATAAAAAACCAGGCGAGATGGCCTAACGCTGAGAATACCGCGTAGTACACAACCAGATTCCTGACGACAGGATGCGTGACCGCAAAATGCACGGCTGCCTTGAGGTGCTGCCAGTACCTGCTCTTGCGCACATGCTTATGGATGGGCGGCTCACGAAGTGTGAGGCTCACTAGAAATCCGATGAAGAAGATGAATGCTGTTATGAAGAAAAGCGGTCGGTACCCGAGATAGTACGCAAGCACACCACTGATGATGGATGAGACTGCCCATGTCGCCAAGGAGAGGAAGCTGGCCCGTCCCCTGATGGCCGGATAATTCTTGAGGGATTTCATCTCCTTCAGGCTATCATACAGCAGTGCCGACCCTGCCCCCGACTTGAAGGACCAACTGAACGCGACACACACCTGAGCTAACAAGAACATCCAGATGGAATTTCCTAGTCCAAAAAGCAAGAATGCCACAGTGATACTCATCAACGATACGCTCACTGATATCTTGCGTCCTACCAGATCCGCAAAGCCGCCACTGGGGACTTCGAGCAGGAAGACAAGGACAATGAAGATGGTCTCGAGTATCATGACCTGCCCCATACTCAGGTTATTGGCCAACAGGAACAAGACAAATATCGCGATCGTCAACTCGAACGCACTGAATATGGAAATCAGATAGAATTTCCAGATGTTTGACCCGTACGACATGTAGTTTTTGGACACTGTGGCATTTATATATTTCTGCTATGCATGTGCGCCTTAGAAAAGGCGCCCTCCAGAGCAAACCATCTTGCACGCAATGACAACCGACAGACTCCCTTATTCAGCGAGATCCCACATCATGAGAAAATACGCCTTCATCTCGTCAGATATCTTCTTGTTTTTCAACTCGACAACATTAGGCACATCGTCAAGAAAGAAGAAGACCACGTGACCGTTGAAAATAAATGTGGTTACAGAAGAGGGCACAGACAGAAACCTGTTTGCTCCCAGGCTAGTGAATTGCTGCATGAACTCAGAAGTGCGGAACTGGGGGTCCCATATTCCCCGGCAGTCCACTTCCATTCTTTCTTTTTCGAGCTGACGGAGCAACCGCTTTGTCAGAATAGTTGACCCCCTGGTACTTATTTCAGGATTATTCCCGATCATGTATACGTAGGACAGCTGCCCCTGGCGTGCGAGTTCTGCAATCTTTACGTCAACTCCTTGGAATGCCCCCTTGGATCGGACATGATTGAGCGATGTATCCTCCTGTGCGGTGAGCGCATCTACCTTTGGGATCAGCGAGGCGACCAGCGCCTCTTTGGCCTTGACCATCCCCAGGACCTCCCTCATGTCCCGCGCCGAATACAACTTCCTGCCTCCAACAGCTGATTGCGCTACAAACCCTTTCTCGACCAGACGATCCAGCACATCATAGCAAGTCGACTTGCATAACCTGGTACCCTTGGCTATCCGGTAGGCTGTTGTTCGACCATTCTCGACTAAATGTATGAACACTGCCACTTCCTTTCCAGATAGACCGCAGTCCATCAGTGAAGATTCAATGTCATCTCTCATGGTAACGACATACGTAGGATAACTTATAAAATGGTCGGCGCAAATAGACTAACTGCTGATATATAGTTTTCCCGACTACTTTTTCTTATGGACCCCGTCACTACACGGCAATCGCTATGGCAAAGAACAGCACGCATGCTAATCATTGCCTCAGCTGCTGTACTCGGCAGCCTCCCCCTTGTTGCGACCTACACGTATTTCCAGCCAGAATATCAGCAGGAGATGCTTGAACAGAAGCGGAAAGAGACTGCACGCAAGCATGAGTTGGGGATGCTTGTTGAAAACGTCCTCGAGAAGGCTGAGATGGAAGATGGACTAAGAGGGATATCGCTGCACGACATGACCACCATGGCAGAAGCGCTCGGGTACCAGCAAAGGCTATATGATGGCGACAGAGTACAGTTGTTCGTGAGCCAATCTAACGCTGGAGCGCATGGCATCTATCTTCGTGCGCGCGTACCGGACAACTCGCTTGATCGCGACTGGAGATGGGGCAGTGCGGTTCCGGTCAGTGAGCAGAAGGCACGAGCATACGCTTACGGTCATCCATGATCAGATAGCATCAGTACTCGATGCCTGGCCTTGCAATGGCTCCCGCTGTGAACGGATGCGCGATCTGCTGCATCCGTGTCACGTAATCTGCCATCATCACTAGCTGCCGGCTGCACTCTCTGCCGGTCAGTATCAGCTCTGTATTAGGGTTGCGGGAGCGGACCAAGGCAGCAATATCCCGATAACGAAATGGCGCGCCGCCAGCAAGCGGAACGTTGAGAATCTCATCAAGCACGACCATACCTTCCTGCTGCACAAGAGTGCGCGCTCCCCGACACAACCCGACCGCGTGCTCTTGTTGAGATATACCCATCCCGCCATACGCCGACCCATGCGTTCCTGCAGTAATATACTGCACCCCCAAAGCCTGCAACATGGGTACTTCACTACTTGTACCATCTTTCATGAACTGCATGAAGGCGACAGGCATCCCTGCGCCCCTGGCTCGCACCGCCTGACCTACTGCTGCTGTCGTCTTCCCTTTCCCAGGGCCATGATATATGTGCACAAAACCGGCTTGTGCAGAATCTGGTATTTCGTTATCCATCTGGACATCTCCTCGATCCTCTTGTCAAGAACAAGCATTCCGACTATGACGGCTGCGGGCCAGTGCGGGACTTTCACCCAGCTTTCCTTGCTCTGGCAGAACAAGAGGATGCAGATATAAAAATACTTTCGCACTCGAGCCTCTATCGCATGAAGCTATTCTCCCAGTCTCGGAAACGCCTATCAGGAATAACCTCTACATTCCCGATGCGGCGGCGACGGCGAGCAAATCGTCTGCGCCAGTACAATCCGAACAATATCCCTGAGAAGAGACCTACCAGATGTGCGATATTACCCACTCCGTCAGGGAAGAATACTCCTATGATATCTATGGCTGCCCAGACAAAGATAGCGATCCACATGGGCATGGGGATATAAGATAGCCAGATCGTCATGTGTGGCCGCAGAAGGGCCAATGTTCCAAGAATGCCAAAGACTGCTCCGCTTGCACCGAGACTGAGAGGATAGAAGTTGACTGCCACTAGGTTAGCAGCTATCCCTGCTGTAAAATATACCAGCAGAAAACGGCGTGATCCGATGATTTTCTCGAGGATGGAACCGAACAGGCCCAGACCGAGCATATTGAGGAAGAGGTGACCTATCCCTGAATGAAGGAATATTGCCGACACGAACATCCACGGCATGTACCATGCACGGCTCTGATCCAGAAGGAGCATCTCGGTAAAACCTGAGATAAGCACCTGCAGTGCTCCTGCCAGCACAGTAATCCCTACCAGCTTGAGGGACCAGTAATCAGCCAATTTCTGTGGTCTTCGTACTCCTCGCATATTGTTATCCGAGGTGACTCTTATTGAAAAATCTTCTTATCCCTGCCTCCCAAAAACCATCCCAGTAGGCAGAAGGCTACGCCATACAGGATAATGGTGGGCAGGTATCCGAGGATGCTACCGAAAATGAACTCTATTCTTGCAAGCAAAGAGGCAGGAGCCATAAGGCTGAGCAACAGGAAATGGAATGAGTGATAATCCGGTATTGTGTAGTGCTGGATGAGGAGATTGGCTGCCCAGACGACAGATATGATCAGAGACAGCAAGGCTCCGCCAAGAGCAGCATCCTTAACTGCGCCCTTACAGCGACGGATCCTGTATCCTGCAATCAGCAATGCCAATAGGCCCACCACGACAATGACAAGGTACATGTACCATAATCCGATAGCAGCAGACACTGCCCCTGCCAGACTCCGTCCAGGAAATATCCTGAGAGACAGGTAATAAGAGAGGAGAGCTCCGAGCAGAATCAAGCCGAATGAGGGCCATAGGACTCTCAGGTATGAGAATGTCTGTCTTCGCATGCTCTTTGGGTGGGATTGCTAGTATATTAATATGGCCCCAGATCGACCCAACATCTTATCTTTCACAGAACACTGCTTCTGGTCAGTACTATTTTGCCTTTGCCATTTTTGCATTTTATTATCGTATACTTGCAAAAAAACAGAATACTTAAGAATAGGAGCAGCAGACATGTTTACATGAGCTATCTGTATGAAGGGACTGACCGACGACAAGTGTACGTAGGAAATATCATGTTCGGTGCGGGACAGCCGATTATCATCGCAGGTCCCTGCGCTGTCGAATCTGAAGAACAACTGGAAGCAGGCATCGCTCCGATCGCAGACAAGATCGATATGATACGCGGAGGAGCATTCAAACCGCGGACAAGCCCCTATTCTTTCCAGGGCCTGAAAGAAGAAGGACTCAAGATACTACAGAAAATATCACAAAAGTTCGATCTTCCTTTTGTCACCGAGGTCCTGTCACCTGAAGACGTGCCTCTGGTCGCTGAATATGCGGATATGCTCCAGATCGGGGCACGCAACATGCAGAATTTCGCGTTGCTCACCGCTGCCGGGGCGTCAGGCAAGCCTGTTCTGCTCAAACGCGGCATGTCTGCTACTCTGAAAGAATGGTTGAATGCTGCTGAGTATATCCTCAAAGAAGGGAATATGGATGTGGTGTTATGCGAGCGAGGGATCCGGTCTTTTGATGCCTCTACCCGCAATGTATTCGACCTTGCCGGAGCGGTATTGGCCCGGGGACAGAGCTGCCTTCCGGTGATTGCTGACCCGAGCCATGGAACAGGTGTGCGTGAACTGGTTTGCCCCATGATCAAAGCTAGCCTTGCGGCTGGCCTGGACGGAGTGATGGTGGAGGTGCATGCTGATCCGGATAGTGCCGCAAGCGATGGTCAGCAGTCTCTTTCTCCAGAAGAATTTCTCGATTGCCTTGCAGTCATAGAATGATAGTCATAGAATGATATCTTCCTGCTTGTCAACCTGAGTGACCTGCTGCTCCTTCTTCTTTTTCCGGTATGCCCTACGGGCTGCCTTCTGCTCTTCAGTCAGCTTCTGTCTTCCGCTGCCTTTCTTGTCATCAGGATTACGATAGAAATATGACTTCTTGAGGGCGTAGTTCACTGGGTTGCGGATGCTCTGGCAGAGATTGTCCGGACAACAGATTCCGATGCTCTTGTAATATGCATCATTGTCGCAGTTTGGCGGTAGTATGGATTTTCTCTGTTTCTTCAGGTTGCGGATGCTTCCCAGAATCACTGACTCACTCAAGGGGTCGGGATTCTTCTTATTCCATTCCAGCATATAGGATTCTATCTGCGGATACTGCCACCCCACAGAACTCAGGAAATTTTTGAGTATGAACATCGCGCGCTTGCGTCCATCCTGCAATCCTGCGGCGATCTTTTGTATGCAAGGCGGAAAGAATTGCTCAGGAATCGCGTCCGTGATCTGCTCAAACTCCTTTTCAGAGGCATCTGCCGTTTTCTCGACAGTCAGGATGGATCTGCCCGCCTGATCCCTGAAATCATAGGCTTGTTTGAAAAGAGGAAGAGCATCATCAGGCATGATGTTCTTTCTCTCAAGGAAAGAGAAATTGCTTTTGACAAAGTTCTCCAACTTGGCGACTTCCCTGCGAAACTGCAGTACTTTCTTAGGATTTATCGGGATAGATACCCATCCGCTTTTCTCGTTTATAGAATACACATGCCGCACCAGATGCCGCGACGAGATGAGCAGCGTATCTATCTCCAGGATATTGAGCGCATGAAAGCGCGTGACGGTCTCCGCACGTACCGTTTTCTTGTCCATCACGAGATCCTTGAAACCAAGACCCGTCTTCTCAGAGATGAGATTGATTACCCCATCCTGTCCTTCGACTGATGGATTCTTGCCATGTTCATATCGCATGATCTCAGCAGAAAGAGATACATCCGCCTCCAGGTTTTCAGCAACATCAGTTACTGGCTCGATGACATGCTTGAGGTATTCTGCAATGACCTGTGGTGCCTCAGGAAAAAGCGTACTGACACGCTTCCCATTGAACTCTACAGGAAAGGCTTCGAAGGGGATGCCTATGTGAAATCCGTGATTGCCCGAGAACTTGCAGGAGACTGCGCGGACTCCCATGTTATCAAGAGCCTGTATAATCAGGTGAGCAGCCAGCTTGGAGTACTCCCAGTAATTACAGTCAATGTCGATAATGAGGTCCCATCCGGTCCGCAACTCGTCCATCCGTTTTGCTGCCATCCCCGGCACCAAGGAGAACGGGGTGCTCCATGTTTCCTCAGATACGTGGAAGCTTGTGACCCCTTTTCGCACCTGGATGAGTACATCCTGCGGATAGATTATCATGTCAGGACGCCGGGCATACCCCCTTCCTCCGAAAGAACCGACAACTTCCTTGTTCTTCGATATGGAAAGCATAGCGTCCAGTACATGCGGTTGACTATAATGACGCAGGACCAGATCCGGATCCAGCGTGTCTGCAGCTGCGTATTTATCCTTTCCCATACCCCTGAAATGAGGAAGGACGGTACGTATTTAAAATCATCGCCACTCCGATACTGTCTGAAAGTTGGGTCGATATATGGAGGCGAACAGATGGGGCGAGCATACTGCGGATACACAATCCTCCGCAAGCCTTTTATAATAAGGATTCTCTTGCCTCTCCCATGGCTACTGATTATCGTCGACTTCTAGTAGGACTGGCAGTAGCTGTCCTGCTGACTCTTCTGGTACAGACTACTGGCGACGCAATCTTCCCTCCTCCTGAGTACCAGGATTTCTGTGGAGAACTTCCTTATCCGAGCAGGGTATTGCCTCGCGCAGACAACATGTCTGCTGCAGAACGGGCCGAGATAGAACAGGCGCAGATGGAACTGGAAGAACAACGACGCACCTGTTCGGCAGAGCTGGACGACGCTCGACAGAATTATCGGCTTGCGGTCTTTCTTACCAGCAGCATACTTGGCGTGATCGCGATTATTGCAGGATTGTTCATGCCTGTCTCATCTCTTACTGGCCTGGCCATATCTTCCGGACTGCTCCTGGGTGGACTTCTCAGCCTGTTCATCGGTACCATCCGGGGTTGGAGCGGGATCGGTACTCTTCTAAGACCCTTTGTAATCCTGATCGAGCTGATTATCGTGATTGTGGTGGCGTACAAGAAACTCAATACTGAGAAGGTTCAGAAACGCAGGAGATGAAGACAACATGGTCAAGTGCCGCATAAAGATTCTGGCTGTCGGGAAACTCAAAGATGCCGCCTGCATCCAGCTCTGTGAAAAGTACCAGAAACGCCTGCGTCGCTCAGCCAGTATCGAGGTCGTTCCAATCAGACCGAGTCCTTTGCCTCAGGATCCTTCCCCAAAAGAGAGGCAAGCGCTTGCGAAGGCAGAGTGGTCACAGATGCAGAAGCATCTGGATGGGTTCGTCGTGGCACTGGATGAGAAGGGGGAGGAATGGGACAGCGTACAGTTTTCCAAGTTGTTTACGCAGCACAACAGGATAACGTTCATCATTGGGGGAGCGATGGGCTTGTCTGCAGACTGCCGGGCAGCTGCTGATCTGACCCTGGCTTTTTCCAAAATGACTTTTCCCCACCCGCTCTTTCAGGCGATCCTGCACGAGCAGATCTATCGAGGTATCCTGATTGCCGAGGATCATCCTTACCACAATCAGTAGCGTCGAGATGAGTTCAACAATAAGACTTTTAAACCTGGAAACTACCCTATGAACATGGGATGGGTGACACTTTCGTCAGATAATGAGATTTTGATGCTCGAGCGCAAGACCCGTTATTATACTATTCGGATCGAGGCACGGAAAGAGGGAAAGAAGTGGCATATCTACCACTCCCGATTCAATGAGAAGGGTCTTAATCTTACTGATGAATATCAAGCTGCCACCAAAGATGAAGCGTTCAACGTCATCGAGGTCATCAAGAAACGACCGATCTTGTCGCTTGCACAGCTAAGAGAGAAAATGCTGAAGAAGAAACGGAAGACGGAAGTACGCATCAAACGCTCCTATAAGGAGTATACGGTGGAGAAGTGGTTCTTCGGGATCTCTGGTGATAAGGCTATCAATTTCGTGGTCCTACGGTACTATGATACTACTGAGATCGATTTTGTCATCCACCAGCGCTACGCGTCGTTTGAGAAAGACATCATTACCGCGATCATCAGTTCCTTGGGACTCAAGGATGCTGAAGAGGATCTGGTTATCAATTGCTATTATTTTAACAGGCATACCAAGCGGCATGTGGAAAGTGACAAGAGAAGGATCCTGATGGGCAAGCTTGAGTTTGATTTTCAAGGATCTGACTGAATCTGCATCATCCACACCGCCTCTAGTCGATTGCATCCCGTGATTACCGCCATGCGGTGCCTCTGACCGCTTTTCTGGAAGGAGGGTATGCTTTGGCATACGATGTCCGACACCCAGAGGTTCTGCGACCAAAGTGGAAGCAGCAGATGCGGCGTGTGGATGATGAACGCATTCCTAGATCAATACTGAACAACGGTCATGTCCTGCCGGGTATATTTTTTGCATCGACACTAGAACACTTCATCTCTCTTAGTATCTCCGGTAGAAAAATAACTCCCCTTAGTGCTCAGAAAAAAGCACAAAGGAGAAGCTATGTTGTATTTTTGTTCAGAAAATCAACATGGCAAAAATAATAACATTTCCAAAACAAAAGTTTTCGGTTCTCGAAACGTCAATTTGAAACTTCTCGCACATTTTTTAGCAAAAATGTGCAAAATGCAATTCATATGTCGAGACTCTCGGCAAGCATGCAGACTCTCTACATGCCTGGATCAAGGCATGCTATGAAATAGATATTCGACGAGAATTTGAAAAGCAAGTGCGATATGTCCTCAAGAAACTGTGCATCGGCATAGCACAGTTAGCATTTGATGTAACACATGAGCCTTTCTATGGAAAGGCTCGAAGTCTACATATCTTCAACACAGATAAAAACCAAGAAATATCGAGGAGAATTCCATTTTATCACGTGCTGCGAGGTTTCATGCTTGGGCAACGATCACTTTATGATATAGTCGCGTGCGTGGTGACTTGCGACTGCCGTACGCATGTTTTGCGAGATTTTGGTTGCATGTCCTTAGA
>CAZMDB010000045.1:0-10743 GCA_964565095.1 uncultured Methanosarcinales archaeon
CATACTGATGAAGGATATGATTCCTTCTGTAGCAGTTGGCATGGTCGGTGATCAGGTCGTGGTCGATCTTGATTATCGCGAAGAGCAGCCAGGTGAAGGTATGGAGGCCGTGGATATTCCTTTGGCGATGGTGCCGTCTACAGGAGAAATCTCTCTCTTGCAGATGGACGGATTGATTTCCAAGGAGAATCTGATTAAGGCGATCGAGACCGCGAAGGGGCCGCTGCAGAAGATCAAAGAGATCCAGCAGCAGGCGATAATCGACCGATATGCTTCCTATGAAGAGGAGGCTCGGCAACTTGCTGAGCAGGTAGGTGTGGATCTGGCAGCTCGCATAGCCCCCGAGCAGCAACCATCCGAACAGGAAGGTGAGAATAATGAATGAAGATGTGAAGAATCACGTATCACGAGCTCTGGAACAGAATGTCCGTTATGACGGTCGTAAGGTCGACGAGTTCCGTGATGTTTCAGTAGAGTTGAATGTGTCCAAGACAGCAGAGGGGTCTGCCCGTGTCACGATCGGTGACACTGTAGTCATAGCCGGCGTGAAGCTGGGAATGGATAAGCCATATCCGGATAGCCCGGAGAACGGAAACCTGATGGTCAATGCTGAGCTATTGCCTCTCTCCTCGGATGAGTTTGAAACAGGTCCACCTAGCATTGATGCTATTGAGCTTGCTCGTATCATGGATCGGTCTGTCCGTGAGAGTCAGGCCTTGGATACTGCGGACCTGTGCGTTGAGCCCGGAGAGAAGGTCTGGAGCATAATGTGTGATATCTGTACAATCAACGACGCAGGGAATCTGTTTGATGCTGCTAGCATCGCGCTGATCAGTGCACTCAAAAGCGCACGCTTCCCGAGCCTGGACGAGGGGAAAGTCGACTACAAGAAGAAGACAGAGACCCCGCTTCCGATTACGAAGATACCGTTGGGCATCACCGTCTGGAAAGTTGGTGACAAGTTCATCGTCGATCCTCTCAAGGTGGAGCAGCGGGCAATGGATGCGCGTCTGACAGTCGGTACACTTGATGATGGTACGATATGTGCTCTGCAGAAAGGTGGAGAGGGTACTTTGAGCGTAGAAGATATTGCTGCGATGATCGATCTTTCCATAGATCATGCTGATAGTATCCGCAAGATCATCAAGAAGACCATCGGAGAGTGATTGGTATGGAAGAACACAAGTACAGTAAATTCGAGATTGCCCGGCTTGTAGGGGCCCGCGCTCTTCAGATATCTATGGGAGCGCCATTCCTCATCAAGCTCGATGAGAATGATCTTAAGAGTATCTCTTACAATCCGGTGCGGATCGCTCAAAGGGAGCTTGAGCAGGGAGTCATCCCCATTACTGTTGTGAGGCCTGCAGCTCACCATGAGGCCTAAGGCCTCTTTTTCTTTTCTTTCTTTTCCTCTGTAAATTGACTGCTATTGCACGATGACAACTAACGTTTTTAAGTGAGCCTTTCCCAGAAGCACTCATGGCAGGCTCCCGCAGCACAAAACGCAGGAAATCTCCCGGAAAAGCAGCAAAGGGATCGACTGCAGGCAAAAAGCAGCGCATGTGCGCGTCTGCCAAAAGTGCAGATGATCATTATTCCGGTGTAGGGCCTTTGCCGACAATTGATTTTGCGGATATCAGCGCAAGCACAGCACGTCTCAAAAATGAGGTGCGAGAGTTGCTGGATGAGGTGCCGCCAGTCCTTGAGAAAGATGTGGAAGGCAAAACATCTGAGAAACAGGTAGAGAGTCCTCCGGAAGTTCGGATGGAAGAGGTGGCCGGCATCGATTCTCCTGCGGATCTGGATGTAGCAGGTGACATTGATCTTCCTCCGGTCCCTCCTTTGCCAGCAGAGTTTGATGATGCCCGTATGCCGGAAGATAAGGCGAAAAAGCGCGGAGTGTTCTCTCGTCTTTTTGGGAAGCGGGGCAGAAAGAAGGATGCTGCTGGTACAGAGGCGGGAAAGGCAGGGGTGGAGACAGAGGAGATGCCTCCGGATACTGGTAAACTGAAGCAGGATCTGATTCCTGTTTCGACTGAAGTGCCGGATGCTCATTCCTTAGATTCATTGCCCGAGTTCGAAGAGGATGAGACAGCTGACGATCTTCTGCCAGATCTTGAAGCAGATTCATCGGATGATCAGGAGGAGCCTGAGATTAAAGGGGCAATCGATACTCCTGCCGCAGATTCTCTTGCTCAAGAGCGGGTTCCTGTCATTACGGATAAGAGATCCCATGAAGATGATCACAATAGGAGGTATGCCCACTATCTTGACAACCTTCACAGAAGGATCGACATGGAGATGCGTGAGCGGCAGCGTCATGTCCAGGCGCACGAAAGAAGGCTTGCTGAGAAAGAGAAAGACCTGGAGATGTATGAGAAGACTGTGAAGAAAAGAGAATTTGATCTTTTGAACGAGAAGAAGCAATATGAGATGATACAGCAACTCCGCCATCAGGTGGAGGATCAGCAGATCACGATACAGTATCAGAAGCAAGAGCTCAAGGAACTGGAGTCAGCGCTACAAGAGAAACAAGTTGCACTTGAGGCTAAGGAGCAGGAAATTCTGAGCAAACTCAAAGGCTTGGAGGATAGGGAAAGAGCGCTTGAGGCTCGGGAAAACCGGATTCTGCAAGACAGTGAGGCGGGGCGTAGAGATGCGGAACAGAGGATTGAATCGCTCCGGAAGCAGATCGTGCAGGAAGATGAGGCCATTGATTATGTTTCGCAAGAGCGTGATGTGTTCAAGAGAGAATGGGAGTCGCTCAAGCGTTCATTATCACAGAGCATGGAACAAGAGCCAGCCGTCAAGGATGTAACGCAGGGTGCGGGTGCTGCAGGTATTGGCGCTTCTGCTCAATCAGTGGCGGCCTTGCGTAAAAGAGTTGAGGGCTTGCTCGCAGAAGTGTATTGCATGCTTGATAAGAAGAATATCAGAGAGGCTAAAAGTCGTTACCGCCAGATACGCCAAACGTATGCTGCCTTGAAGTCAGCTGCAGGACGCGATGATATGATACTGTACAACCAGGTTCTTGAATTATATGATGACATTCAATTGGCTGCTCTTTAGAAGTGAGAAAGTTCTTTATCTGGTCTTTTACCTTCCTTGAAGTATTCTGAAAAAGAAAGAAAAAAAAAGAAAATCAAATTCTGTAAGTGTTGTAGCACTATACACACAGTATTACTCCTTTAAAAATATTCTTACCCAACAGTTCATTGTAAACTTCATAATCGTTTTTTTGATTATTATTCGCAATATATCTGCACAAAACACTTCATAATAACTAAATATCCATTATTTTAGACTAAAAACAAATATACATAAAGAAAAAATGTGAAAGAATGCAAAAATATATAAGGGCCTGCACGGATTATGCTGCAGATGAAAGCGGGGCGTCTAGTGGGTCTTTGTATGATAGTAGCTTGTCTGCTTCTTATGTTTGTGCAAGCTGGTCATGCCGCGAAGGTGCATGGTGCTATCTATGATAGAGAAATGAATACATTGCGAAAGACCGTAGTTTACATAAATACAACTCCTATGCAGAGGCATATTTCGAAGTATGGTGGATATTCATTCATTGTCGCTCCTGGCAATTATGTGCTGGTAGCGAATCTGTCGATAAATAATGTCACACGCACAATCGCACAGGAGCACATCACGATTCCTGACGATGGCGAGTATCAGATAGATCTGTTCGCTCATCATAACATCAACGTGTCTGCATGGCAGTCTCAAGAGGAAGCTGATTCTGGTCCGTTCCTTTGGTTGGGAATAGTTCTGCTGGGTATTGCTCTTATAATGGCAGTGGTATCTGTCATCTTCCTGCGCCGAAGGCTGGAGAAGACGTCAGAGGCGGTGCAGTCTACTCGGCGTCAGCTTCATGTCCAGCGAAGTCGTCGTTCGGGTCCTGACTGGCTGGTAAAGATACCGGAACCTGACAGGGCACTTGCCCGGGCAATCGTCCAGATGTTGCGGAACAATGAGGGGCAATTGCCTCAGAAAGCTATCCGGAAGAATGTAGGTTTCTCGGAAGCCAAGGTTTCTATGGTGATCTCATCTCTGGAATCGGCAGGTGTCGTGGAGAAGGTGCGTAAAGGGAGGAGTAACCATATACTCTACATAATGTGATTCTGTTTCTGTGTTCTTAAGGTGCCTGTCCCCTGTAGAGTATGGTGACACGATACCTCTTTTTGCTCGTCATGTTGTCGACGCCGCTCAGTTTCTTGCTGCGTTTTACTATTCCTCCCTGAGCTCGCTGTAGGGATCGCACAAGTGAGTATGCCCGGTGGGAGTCATCTACATAGAGATCGACATCACCCTTCTTTTTTGGTGACTCTTCCTTTGCGATAGTTATGCCCTGTTCAGTCAGTCTCTGGCGGATGAGCCGGCGCGTGGCCAGGGACAAGTCACGCAATTGCAGGATAGCTTCGAAGTACTGTGCATGTTTCTGTGCGGAGGGGTATTCCACAGGTAGTTCTCCGTGGACAGACTCTGCAAAAGATTCTCCATCCTTTCTCAGTTGCACCTTAGCCTTGAATTGGATTATTTTTGGTGTCTCTTGCATCTGTGCGAGTATCTCATCAGGATTCTCCAAGCGTGCATCCTCAATGATATGATGATATCGCGGGATAAAGATATCGGCCAGATGCTTTCCAAGCGCATCAAGTAATTGCTCAGGCACAGCAAGTTGTGCAGGGTCAACGCAGATCGGGTCTTCCTTGTATCCTCTCAGTCCTGTCTCTGGTTTAGGCGACAGGTGCTTGCGCATCATTTCGCGTTTCTCCTTCCGTCTGTGGCTCGTTGTATCAGGTGTCATATCCGTCACAGGGGGAACAATATCGATATATTTTTAAAAGTACTGGTATGCAGTCATTTATCGTGGCAAGGTCAGGAAAGGGGGATCCGTATGCAGGCAAAAGTACCTGGGGAAAGATCTGGTACTTTGTGTGGGATGATGATAGCGTACTCTCGTGGATCGTAAATGTTATTCTTGCGTTCGTAATAATCAAGTTTCTTCTATATCCTGGTCTGGGATTGCTTCTGCAGACTGGGCATCCTGTGGTGGCTGTTGTCTCTAGCAGCATGAACCATCATGTTCTGGATGAAGGAGGTGGCTACGGACTGTGTGGGCAGGATTTTGATGAGTCGCAGCGGCTCAGTTTCATGGAGTACTGGGATGTTTGTGGTGCTTGGTATGAAAGTCGTAATATCACTTCCGAGGATTTTGATGATTTCCCTTTTGCCTCCGGTTTCAGCAGGGGTGACATCATGGTCTTGTACGGCACAGATCCTGGCGACATTCAAGTAGGGGACGTCATCGTGTTTCGCAACAGGCGAAATGTACCAATCATTCACAGGGTGGTGGAGAAAGGACTGCAGCAGGGTGAGCTGCGTTTCGTGACAAAGGGGGATCATAACCCTCAGCCGATACGTTCCTTAGAGTTGGACGAGTATGGTGTCTCTGCGCAGCAATACATCGGTCGTGCTGTCTTTAGGATACCGCTGCTGGGATATGTGAAGGTGTGGGCAAGTCAGTTATGGTCGCTTGTCGTATCTTGATGCACAAGTGTCTGCTGATCATTCTGGTACGGGATGGGAAGAGGTGCGGGTCAGTGGGTATCATAGGAGATGTTGTTGATTGGTAGTGCATTGCTCCTAGGGGGTAGCAAAGGAAAAATATTTAAGCTGCATAATGACAAGATGCAAAAGAGGTATCATTATGTTTTGCAAGAAATGCGGTGGCCTGTTGGTCCCGAAGAAAGTGAAGGGGAAAAAGACGTTTGTCTGTTCTTCATGTAAAGCGGTGGAAAAGGACACAAGTGAACTGGCTCTGGTCGAGAAAGTGGAAGAGAAAGATGAGGTGCAGGTTGTTGATGAGTCACAGGATATGCAGACACTGCCTGAGATTGAAGAGGAGTGCCCGGAATGCGGCAATACTAAAGCGCGTTACTGGGTTGTGCAGACTCGAGCAAGTGACGAAGCGCCGACAAAGTTCATCAAGTGTGAGAAATGCGGACATACATGGAGAGATTATAGTTGATTTTTCATTTATGTGCATGAGGTACAGTGAGCAGAAAAGTATTTAAATGGTTGACCAGATAGATTTCACTCAGGTGTAGGGAGTATGAAACAGGTAGGGACAAGGGTTTTTTGTGGTGTGGTGGTTTTATTATGTCTTCTCGGCATCTCGTATGCGCAGGAAGCGAGATCATTTTCAGTAGATGTCGAAGTGTTGGTCCAGGATATTTATTTTGATGAAGTCGCCAAAGCACAGTTGACTATCAAGAATCATCACTCTATGACATCCCGCTTCCAGATATACTCTACTGATCCCCGATGGATCGTGGGTACGGAGCCGAACGAGGTGGAGATAGCTGGCGGTCAATCAAAGTCAGTCACCGTATTTCTGGACCCGAGCTCCTCAATAAACTCCATCGGCGTGTTCGGGGTCCCGATAGAGGTCAAAGCCCTGCAGACAGGTGACACGCGGCTTTTCAAGACTGATATCCTTGTCAAATCAGACAGGTTCCGTCAATATCTTCCTTCTGTGTTCTTGAGTACGGAAGTGGGAGATGATGGCAAGGTGCGCCCGGACAGACCTGTCGAAGTGAAGCTTCGGGTGGTCAACAGGAATCCGCTGCAGTATAGTACATTCGTTATTGATCTACACAGTCCATTGTTCAACGATACTTATCGCACCGATCTTGCTGGTAACGGAGATTTTGTCAAGGTGCTCACTTATGAGATTGACCAGAGGACACCACCGCAGAATCTCACGCTCGAAGTGACTATGGGAGACGGGATCAGGCAGATCGGATCTCCTCAGAGGTTGCCGTTCAGCGTGATACCCATATATCCTCCATTCTATAAGAACAAGAGCTCCCAGGAAGGGTTCCTCAAGGGTTCGTGGCAGATTCAGTTCGCCAATGTGGGCAATGTCCTCAAGAAGGAGCAGCTATTCATCTCATTATCCAGGCCTGCGCAATGGTTTACCAGAGCAAGTCACGAGTACGAGTCTGTCGTGCGCGATGGTGTATCAGGAATGCTGTTCGACATAGAGCTTGCCCCAGGAGAGGCCACCACGGTGAATGTGAATATGGATGCGCGGCCGTTTGCTCTGTTTGTGGGGGTATTCGCGTGCTTGGTGGCTGTGGTTGCCATACTATATTATCTTTTCAGGAGTCCACTTGTGGTGGTTCGCAAGGTCGTTCCTCTTTCCAAGGAGCAGGAGGGTGGTATCACTAAGATCAAAGTGCTGCTCAATGTGAAGAACAGGACCAATAAGACGATTGAGAACGTCAGAGTTTTCGAGCGTCTGCCTCATATCACAAAAGTGGATGATGAGTTCGAGATCGGGACTGTCAAGCCGAGCAAGGTCCTTAATAATGCCAAGAAGGGGACTCTGGTGCGCTGGGATTTCGCGGCGATCGAGCCGTACGAGGAGCGGATCGTGACTTACAAATTGCAATCGAGCCTGTCAATCCTTGGGGATCTGCGCATCGCACCGACGGTGATCAAGTTTGCCAGCGGCAGCAAGGTTCGCACTGTCGAGTTCAAGAATGTGGATATTCGGCAATAAGTATTAATGACTCGGTTCTTCGGCGAAGGTTGATAGCCATGGTTCTCAAATCTGTGGTGTAATCGAGCATCCGGCAGGGTGTCATCAGGTATTGATATGTTGAGTAGTTTTCTGGGTCGGTATCGTACATGCGGATTATGGGATGCTGTTGTCTCTTTCCAGAAAAGGTAGTTCTTTGCGGCCGTGGGCCTTCCGGATACGACAATAAAACAAAAACTTTATAAACAAGACCAAATTTCAGGGTCCTTATCGACGGGGCCACCACATGAAGCATCTGACATCTCATGCATCATTCGCAAATGAAGATACAGTCAGAAGACTCACGTCACTATCCCTCCATAGCTCAACGGTAGAGCGTTCGGCTGTAGAAAAGTGCAATGACAGTCATAGGAATGATCGGATGAATTGCAATCAGCGTGCGGTTACCGAAAGGTTCCCGGTTCAAAATGATCGGCTTTTAGCTGATATGGAAGTCCGGGTGGGGGGATCCTTTTTTCATTATGTGATGTCACAAGTGGTCTGTCGCCCATATACATATGCTCTGGTAGTGTAGTCCGGCCTATCATGCAGCCCTGTCACGGCTGCGACCCGGGTTCGAATCCCGGCCAGGGCGTGTATGGGCTGACGGCCCCATTTTTGTGGGCCGTTAGCTCAGTCTGGTAGAGCACCGCCCTTTTAAGGCGGGTGTCGCGGGTTCGAATCCCGTACGGCTCATAGCTGCAAACACGAGGGGGAAGCCATATGGCAGAGAAGACCGAACCGATTCAACACGAAATGATTCCGAAACACGAGAAGCTCTCGCAGAAAGATGCGGAGACATTGCTTTCTGAGCACAATATTGCATTTGAACAGTTACCATGCATTCTGAAGTCAGATCCTGCACTGCGGGGGATGGATGTTGCCATTGGTGACATCATAAAGATTACCCGAACGAGTCAGACAAGCGGGATCACATTGTATTACCGGGGTGTTGTAGATGAATAAAGTTGTTGACAAAAGAGGGAAAGTGCTTCTTTCCAAGTATTTCGAGGAAATTTCACCTCTCAATTCCAATATCAATTCTTTCAATGCGTTCATCGATGATGTGTTGCAGGTGATCATCGACGAGAATAAGTTTGTCGAGCCTACGATTATCCCGCAGAATATCGATGATTTCAAGATCCGTCTCGACAAGATTTGGGTGACCAAGCCTGAGATCACAGAAGCTGATGGCTCTAAGCGCGAACTGTACCCGTCTGAGGCACGTATCAGGAATATTTCGTATGCTGCTCCGGTATTCCTGAGCATTTCTGCCCATATCAATGGGATCCAGAGGGAGTCCTTTGTGACACAGATCGGGAACATCCCCATCATGCTCAAGAGCAAGTATTGTCACCTGGCAAAGCTTGACAGGCAAGAGCTCATCAAGCACGGTGAGGATCCTGACGATCCAGGTGGGTACTTCATAATCAATGGTACAAAGAAAGTCCTCATCCACATCGAGGATCTGGCTGCCAATAAATTCATGGTGGAGCAGAAGAAGACCGGTCCATCAAAGTACTCAGGTCGTCTATTCTCCGAGTACGCCGCCTACAAGATTCCGCACACGTTCGAGCAGCTCAATGACGGTATCGTGTATTTGTCCTTTACCAGGGTCAAGAGGGTGCCGCTGGTCGTTGTGCTCAAGGCTTTGGGCATGGTGAAGGATGAGAAGATCGTCCAGGCGTTCAATCTGCCTCAGAAGCAGGATGACATATTCATAAATCTCTACGACTTCGTCAATCTCAAGACTGATGAGGATGCGCAGGACTGGATCGCTAAGAAAATTGGGATCACACAGTCCAAGGAGATACGGCTTGAACGGATAAATGAGGTCCTGGACCGTTTTCTTCTTCCGCATCTTGGAGTGACAGGTGAGAGCCGGGAAGTGAAGGCTAAGAACCTCGCAAAGCTGTTCAGGCGTTTCATGATGGTCGCATCCGGGGATGTGCCGATCGATGACAAAGATCATTATGTCAACAAGCGTGTGAAGATGAGCGGTGATTTGCTGGCAGATCTGTTCCGCGTGAATCTGCGCGTACTTATCGATGATCTCCTGTACAATTTCCAGCGGATCGTCAAGCGTGGGAAATTCCCATCTATTAAGGTGATCATCCGGGACAAGCTGCTGACATCCAGGATTTACAGCGCGATGGCTACCGGCAACTGGGTCGGTGGACGCAAAGGAATCTCGCAGCGTATCCAGCGGCTCAACTATCTGGAGACAATATCTCATCTGCAACGTGTGGTCAGTCCATTGTCGGCCACGCAGGAGAACTTCCAGGCCAGAGCACTGCATCCCACACATATGGGAAGGCTCTGTCCTATCGAGACTCCGGAAGGAACCAATATCGGATTGCGAAAGAATCTCTCGTTGCTCTCTGAAGTGTCTTTGGAAGCGGACGAGGAAGAGACGATCAGCGCGATGAGCAAGCTTGGGTTGAAGAGCGCGTAGAGGCGCTTCATTATTATAGCAGTCAAGGAAGGTGTGTGTGAATGAGCGAAGTATATGTGAATGGAAAATATGTAGGGGATGTAGAAGACCCGAAGAGTTTTATCAGTCGCATGATCGATGAACGTCGCAAGAATGCGATCAGTTCGTGGGTCAATGTCAATTTTGATCAGAAGACGGATTGTGTCTTTGTGGAGACGTCCAAGGGGCGACTTCGAAGGCCGTTGATTGTCGTTGAAGAGGGAAAGTCTCTTCTGACAGAGAAGCATATTGAGCAACTTGAGAAGGGTGAGATCGCCTGGACTGACCTGATCAAGCAAGGCATCATCGAATATCTTGATGCAGCTGAGGAAGAGAATGCGTTTGTCGCTTTGCAGGAGGCTGATCTTACTGATGGGCACACACACCTGGAGATCACTCCCCTGGATATGCTTGGTCTTGTCGCGGGACTGGTGCCGTACGGTAATTTCAACCAGTCTACTCGCTTGAATGCGGGCGCTAAGAATCAGAAACAGGCTTTGGGTCTGTATGCGTCGAATTATCCGCAGCGTTTTGACACTGATGTGAGTCTGCTTGTTTACCCTGAGGTTCCGGTGGTACAGAGCATCATGCACGAGATCTCGGACTACGATAAGCATCCCGCTGGGCAGAACGTGACGGTTGCGATAATTAGCTATAAAGGATACAACATGGA
>CAZMDB010000046.1:0-10697 GCA_964565095.1 uncultured Methanosarcinales archaeon
GACAGTGGAGACTACATGATCAGTGATGACTACTCTTGCTATTGTTCCTACGCGGCCAAGATGCATCCCCTCAAGTTGAGGATTCTGTGTCTTCAGATATTTGAGTATCATATTTTATGCAGCTACAGAATGACGACAATACCCGATACCCTCACCAAGAATATCTTGAGGATGCATGGAGTCCAGTTCCTGAGCGCGTGTATATGCTGTCACAGCATTGTCACCGACTTTCTCTTGCAATCCCTCAAGGATTAAACGATCTATTGAGGCGCGATCAAGGTCGAGTCTATGATTCATGTTGGTTGCTGAAACAATTTCCTTGAAATCATCCGTATCAGCGACCGGGTGAACTTTATCGAAATATTTGATATTGTTTCTTAGTATCTGATGGATAGTCATCATCAACTGCGGAATATCATCAGGTGTGGCACTCAGCGCATCATCAAGCGACATCCCGTGATTCTTCATATGATTCGCAAGATACTCTCGCAGCGCATGAGGATCGTGTGCCTCTGGCTCAAGCGCATGGATGCCAAATCGCTCATATGTATGTTCAAGTTGTGTGTCTTGGATCGGTGTAATCTTTGAAGGAAGATCTTCGAAAGGGACAAACTTGACATCTTCTCGCTCTTCGAGCGAAAGGAGGGACAGCTGCACGCGTTCAGCAATAATATCTTCCAGAGGGAGATTATAATACTGAGACTTGTTCTTGGGAGGCGCTGGCTCAGGGACCTCTATCTTAGGATCGTCCACAGTTCTTCCAGTCGAAAAAAGATGATAGAGGCCTAATCCTGCAGATACTGCTGTCGCTGTAAATGCGAGTCCTATTCCTGCTGCACGTAGCTTTGATTGCAGTGTCATGGGGGGATGAACGTATGTTTATTTATAAAGTATATTTTTTTTAATTACTAATTAGTAATTAAATGATGTAGCTCAGGTATTTTTAAAAACCACCTATCTCCCTTTGTCCTCATGGTTATCTCACTGTTTGCCTATCTTCGTCTTGACATCCATAAAAAGATAAATTATCGTGCAGAAACGGGAAATGCTGTCCAAGATGTTCTAACTGCGTCGATTTCCTCGCCCCCCTCAGAAGCATGGTATGATCGTCCAAAGACACTCAATACCCTCGATGTGGGTGCTGAGCAACTCAGAAATTTGGTCAAAGACGGCATTATCGAACAAAGAAGAGTCGGTCGAAAAAATTTTTACCGTGCAGATCAAATTGTCGGACTCCAATCCCTGCAAAAGCGTTCTTTCGACGCCAAGGCGTTTGAACCACATTATGCAGATCATTATCTCGGAAAAGTGACGTTCTACAGAAACTACGGCGACCTCCTCCAGAAACGATTTGATGGGGTCAATGCATTTTCATTGACTGACGCTGCCAAAATATGGGTCGATTTTCGCAAGAGGAAGGAAGTCATTGAAGGATGGAAGAGTATTAGGGATATTTGGCAGGAGACAGGATCTGCACTGTCATTTAAGGGATTCAGGAATAAATACAGTACTGATATACAACAAATGTGCCGATGTGAGGAAGTCAGTAGGACTGTCAAAAGAATGGTTGGACTAACCTTAAAAATACACCCGACCGATGCTCATGCATTTGCTCAGGAAAGGAAACGAGAGCAGCAACACCGTAAAGAACTGGAGAACGAAGGAATGACGATTGAAAAAATTGCAAAGCAGCGAGGGATGGGATATCTCGCGGTACGTAATCGGCTGGCAGTCGCGCAAGCGCGTGGGATAGTTGATAGAAGAAGAGCAGGATCAGGCAAATTTATTATTCCTGCTACTGATGTCGATGCGTTATTTGGTCCTGATATGGAGGGATATTGGAAAGAACTTCCTCACAACCGTCCCGTCTATCATCGCGTAACAGTGGCCCAAGAAGGAAGTGTGCGTTCTCTCTGTGGCTCTGCAAGAAAGCGATTGAGGCACCTTGCTGGACAGGGAGATCCTCATGCGCAACAGATTCTTTTTCGTCTGTATGAGGGGATAGCAGAAGAGGCTGCTGCTGCTTCTCTTTGGGGATATGATTATTCTGATCGCATTGCCATCGCCTATACTGCCATCTTTGAGATGATCCAATCCGGTGATGTCGTCGATAGATCTACGCTGATGGCACAGATGAAAAAACGCAAACGTGGTGAGGCGCCGGCATGGCTTTCACTCGATAGACGTTGTGGAAATGACGAGGGGAAAGTACTCTCCCTTGGTGATCTGCTCACTGAAGATGATGTCGCCCGCAGATTCTGATGCTGATAAAAAAGAGCATTTCTATAACCAGCTACGCCTCCGGAGAGCACGGTCGTGCAGAAAAGATGCCTACCTGTTTCTGGGGATGAAGTGGATAATCTAGTACAAATAGCTTTGGAATAGCAGTTATAAATTGGAAAATGTCATTTGTATATATGATAAAGGTGATTTTTCTGGATATGGGCGGCGTCTTCGTAAAGGAAGCAGGGAGAGACCAGATTGAAAGGCTTGCCCGGGCATCCGGCAGAACATTCGAAGAATGTAAGACAGTTCGAAAGAAATATTGGTCAAAACTGAAGGTCGGACAGATAACTGACGAGGAATACTGGCTTGGAACGGATAAGTTCCCTGGATTAGAAAAGGGGTTACTCGAAGATTTCGGCATATCTAATGATACATATGGTCAATTGAGGCAGCATTCCATACACGTCATAACGGCAATCCCCTCAGTCAGAAGACTTCCTGAAAACACTTTCTGAAAAATTGACACTGGTTCTTCTTTCGAACAACTCATTCGATTGGGGAGAGCAGGTCCTTAAGAATCTGGGATATGAGAAGTATTTCAAACATCTTGTCTTCTCTCATAACGTGGGATGTGCAAAGCCAGGCAAGGAAATATTCGAGATAGCGTTGGATAAGGTGAAAGACGAGGTAGACGGCAACGAAGAAGTTCTTTTCATAGATGATAAAGAGAAGAATTTTCTCGTCCCTAAGTCTATGGGGATGCAGACGCTTCTATTTACGACATTTGATCAAGTCTATAGGTATCTCAGGATGCAATAATCCGATCTAGGACTTCCTCTGTGATCCCTTTTTCGGGTTGATTCGTTTGTATAACCGTACAATATGGTGGAGTATGTTTATCGATATCGCTCTTCACTTCTTCGATATCCGGACTTTTTGCGCCTCTTGCAGTGTCTCTTTGTTTCATCGTGTCCACATCAAGTTCGAACTGGAACCAGATCCGCTTGAAGTGGTGGTCCTTGGCGAAGGCTTCATATTTCTCTATAATTTCAGGATATCTGAACTGGCCCTCGATGAAGATGTAATCGTAGCTGTCGAGCGACACTAGCTTGCGTATAAGTGACTGTATGAGTTCGGCGGATATCTCATGGGTTTTTTGGTCGCGTGCTTTGTATTTGTATTGCAGCTGTTTGCGGAAGTTGTCCTCGCAGATGTATGCGCAGTCTTTGCCGTTTTCCGTCTTGAGACGATGCAGCAGTGCTTTGGTAGTAGTCGTCTTGCCGACAGCGGGAGCGCCTCGGATGAAGATGAGTGTGGGCATGATTCTTTATGGGATGTGTGTGGTTAAATAGTTTATCGAGGTTGATGAAGCAATTGTTCTTAGTCTACCCACCCTTCTTCACCTCCAGGTGATCCAATGAAATGTGCAATCTGCAACCTGGAACTCTGTGAGACAAATTGTGAGAATAAATTTAGTTTTTGCTGTATTTTGGATTGCCATCCCAAATCGTAAAATCACTAACGTCAAAATCCTGAATAGACACATCGAAATTCCAGTTATCGAACAGAATGATATATACCGACTTGACGCTATACCCTTTCTCTAAGGCCATCTGATAGAATGCCAAGGAATTCTTGGTCAAGAAAGGACGTTTCCCATAGTTCACTCCTTTTGTGGCATAATAATTTACTGTCTTAATCTCATACAATATGACATTGTTGACCATGTTTTCAACATCACTTTGCAATTCAAAGACGTCAATAGTGGCCCAATTATCCTTAAGAAATTCTGTGATGTGATCAGGTATGCTTAGATGCTTTAATTTATCAAGCCAATCATAGGAATCATACTTAGTGCCGTGCGCATATTTATTTAGACACAGAAAGATTGTTTCTCCCACACTCCCCTTCAGGGTTCCTCGTATCTTGCGAAGATTGTACATAGCAAGTGCCCAATGACTTGCGTTTAAGGCAAACACCTTGGAAATCTCGTAACAAGCCCGGATTTTTACGGACATAACTGGGTTCGTACGGACTCCGGAGGCTAGAACGCCTCCGGAGGGACTCGAACCCGCGACCCCATGGTTAACAGCCATGTGCTCTACCTACTGAGCTACGGAGGCAACGAGCAGAAGAAATCCACCACCCATTTAAAAGTTTTTTGGAGTAATGCAAAATGTTTTAACAAAGGGAATCATGATTCCAATGGGGGTGATGGCAATGCAGGCACCGCAGTTTTGTCTGCCTGATGAACAGGGAGAGGATGTGTGCTTGTCAGATTTTCGCGGGTCTTGGGTTCTGCTCTATTTCTATCCTAAAGATTGGAGCAAGAACGCAGTCCTGCAGTCGCAGCAGTTCTCTCACCTTCATCATATGGACCATGACATGGTGGTTATAGGGATCAGTCCGGACACGGTAGAGGACCATCATGCCTTCAAATCCCTGCATCATCTGGATGTGCTTCTTCTCAGCGATCCTCAGCATCACGTTGGCAGTCTCTACGGTGCGTGGAGCGGGCAAAGAGGATATTTCGCGGCTTTCCTCATAGATCCTGAAGGTATCATCGTACGCTCGTGGCGGCACAAGGACGCAGTCGAGCAAGCCGATCAGATCTATTCTGCGTTAAAACGCAGAAATGACGCACCACAATAATGTTTATATATGACAAAAAATCCGAAGATGCCATGGGGTTCACGCATCTGCATCTGCACACAGAATACAGTCTCCTCGACGGGAGCACGCACATCGATAAACTCTTCGAACGGCTTAAAGAGCTTGGAATGGATGCTGTCGCCATAACAGAACATGGCAATATGCTTTCGTTCGTCAATAAGTACCAGCAGGCCAAAGCTGCTGGCATAAAGCTCATCTTCGGTGTGGAAGCGTATGTAGTCAATGATCTGGATTACCGGGAACGCGACCAGAAACGGTACCATTTCGTGCTTCTGGCAAAGGATGATGAAGGGTTTCGTAATCTTGTCAAACTCGTCAGCCAATCCTATACAAAGGAGAATTTCTATTACAAACCACGCATGTCCAAAGAGATGCTGAGAAAGCACAGCAAAGGTCTAATCGGGATGTCCGCATGTCTTGGCGGGGAGGTCCCTCAAAAAATACTGAGCGGTAATCTGGAAGCAGCAAAGCAGGCCGCAGAGGAGTACAAGGCAATCTTCGGGGAGGATTTCTACCTTGAATTGCAGGTCAATGGGATTCCGGAGCAAGAGACCGCAAATAAGCAGATCATGCAGATTGGGAAGGAACTCGGGATCAAGTGTGTGGCCACCAATGATGCCCATTATCTAACGAAGGACGATGCCAAAGCGCATGAGATACTTCTATGCATACAGACCAAGACCACAGTCAACGACCACAACCGCATGCGGTTTGATACCAATGCCTTCTATGTAAAATCAGAAGAAGAGATGCGACAGGAGTTCACCTTCTTGCCTGAGGCAGTCGACACCACACAGGAGATTGCGGCCAAATGCAATGTCGATCTTTCTTTAGGAACACCAATCTTTCCGGAATTTCCGATACCGGAAGGCAAGACTGATGAGGGCTATCTCAAAGAGCTGTGTGAGGTCGGCTTCAAGGAGAAGTACGGATCAACAGAACTTGAGGCTCAAGCGCGGGAAAGGATGGAGTATGAGCTCAGTGTCATCAACAAGATGGGATTTGCCAAGTACTTCCTGATCGTTCAGGACTTCATACAGGCAGCCAAGGAGTTCTGCCAGGTAGGACCTGGTAGAGGCTCGGGGGCAGGATCCCTTGTGGCTTACATCCTGGGAATCACGCAGCTTGAGCCGCTCCATCTGGGACTGCTTTTCGAACGCTTTCTCAATCCCGATCGGGTATCTCTGCCGGATTTCGACGTTGACTTCGGCGATCGTGATATCGTATTAGACTATGTGACCAAGAAATATGGGGCTGAGAAGGTAGCATTGATAGGCACAGTGGGAACGATGCAGGCAAAAGCGGTCATCAAGGATGTTGCCCGTGCCATGGACATCCCCTTTTCGATTTCAAATGAGATTACTAAGTTTGTCCAGGAGAAGACTATAGAGAAATCCCTGGAGGCCCAGGATAACAAGAATGGTCCCAAATATCCGGAGCTGCATGAATACAAGAAAAAATACCCTGAGCTTTTCGAGATAGCCATGCGTCTCGAAGGCACTGTGCGTCACACCGGAGTCCATGCCTGTGGAGTGGTGTGGGGGCCCGAAGAGATCACTGAGTATACGGCAATCATCAGCAAGGACGGCCCAAAGGTGGTGCAGCTTGACATGACGGAAGTCGAGACTTTAGGGCTCGTAAAGTTCGACTTTTTGGGATTAGAGACCCTCAATATCACCAAGAAGGTACTCGATTACATCGGAAAGGATAATGATTGGATCGAGCAACTACCCCTTGACGATGCCAAGGTATATGAGATGCTGCGCAAAGGTGACAGCATAGGTGTGTTCCAGTTGGAAAGCAAGGGGATGCAGCGCACCCTGGAAGAGGTCAAGCCGACTTCATTCGACGACATCATCGCTCTTGTGGCCCTCTACCGCCCTGGACCGATGGAGTACATCCCAGTCTATGCCCGTAGAAAAGAGGGAATTGAGAAGGTCAGCTATCCGCATGAGCTGGCCAAGGAGATCCTTGAGCCGACCTACGGCATAATGGTCTATCAAGAGCAGGTCATGCAGCTTTCGCAAGCTCTTGCAGGATTCACCATGGGACAAGCAGATATCCTGCGAAAGGCGATCGGGAAGAAGAAACTGGACCTGATGAAGAAAATGGAGGGCAAGTTCAAGGAGGGATGCATACAGCATGCGCAGATGGATCCTAAGGCAGTCGATGCCCTTTGGGATGACATCGTCAAATTCGCTTCTTACTCCTTCAACAAGAGCCATGCTGCAGCATACGCACTCATCGCTTACCGTACCGCGTATCTCAAGTACTATCACCCCGCTGAATTCATGGCAGCAACCATCTCTTCATCCATCCGTGATCCTGAGAAGATGTCCTTCTATCTCGAGACAGCTAAGCAGATGGGAGTGTCTATCCTCCCTCCGGATATCAACTTGAGCCAATCAGACTTCTCCGTAGAATCCATCACCGAAGAGGAAAAAGCTATCCGCTTTGGTCTTTCAGGCATCAAACATGTGGGACATACGGTTCTTGAAGAAGTCATGACCAAGCGTCCTTTCGAGGACTTTGCTGATTTCATGGAAAAAGTGGATCTGGGGAAAGTCAACAAGCGTATCATTGAGGCCTTCATAAAAGCGGGTGCTTTCAGTTCTTTCGAACTCAATAGGAACCAATTGCTGGCTGTCTACGAGGGATACATGAAGCCCAATAAGAACAAAGGGCAGATGACCCTCTTTGGAACTGAGGCAGCCCAGGTGGAGATTCCCGACCTGCCAAAAGCCACGCTCAACCAGCGGCTTTCTATGGAACGTGAAGTGCTCGGCGTCTTTGTGACGGGGCACCCCATGGATGAGTACGTACAACGCGGGGGATTGACGCCTATGGATGATCTGCGTGATGGATATGATGCATCAGTGATGGGCATCGTGACAAAATTGACCCCCATCCACACACGTAATGGAGACGAGATGGCTTTTGTGCAGATTGCTGATCAGATGCACAGCGCAGAAATCGTCGTGTTCCCCAATATCTATGATGACGTACGACGTTCTCTGGCTGAAGAGAAATGCGTGTACGTGGAGGGGAAGGTCGATCAGGGTAAGATTATTGCTGGAAGGATGACTTTTGTGCCAAAAAAACGTAGTTCTGTCTAGCGCAGTTGATTCGGTTATTACCCCTAAACACATTTAAACCACACCTACGTAGGAAGAAAAATGTCTGTACATGATCCCCTTGATATAGCCTCACGTTACAAAGACCCGACTCTGAATCTTGCGCTGGATACCATGGATCGTGGGAAGCAGGCACTCATTTTTGTCAGCTCGAAAAGATCTGCGGAGAAGGTAGCGCTGGATGTGGCAGCTAAGAAAGAAGAGAAGCATCCAGAATTGGCTAAGGCCATTCTCTCTGCCCTCTCACAACCCACAGAACAATGCCGCAAGCTGGCCAAAGCAGTAGCAAGAGGGATCGCCTTCCATCATGCGGGTCTGGCACCAAAGCAGAAGAGTCTTGTAGAGGATGCCTTCCGGGACGGGATCATAAAGATCATCTCCTGTACGCCGACGCTGGCTGCAGGTCTCGACATGCCTGCCTTCCGCACCATAATACGTGACCTGAAGCGTTTTTCCGGTAGATGGGGCATGCAGTACATCCCAGTTCTGGAATACCAGCAGATGGCAGGGCGTGCCGGTCGTCCAGGGAAAGAAGAATATGGCGAGGCTATTTGCATAGCTTCAGATCAGGGCGACAAGGACACGATCATCCACACGTTCCTGCGTGCTGATGTCGAACCTATCTATTCGAAGCTGGCCGTAGAACCTGTTCTGCGCACATACGTGCTCTCCCTGGTGGCATCAGGGTTTGTCGCCAACAAGGCAGACCTGATAGATTTCTTCAGTCAGACCTTCTGGGCCCGACAATATGGTGATATGCATAAGCTGGAGACCATCATATCCAGAGTACAGCGGATGCTCCAGAAGTACGGATTCCTCGAGGGCGGAAAGTCCTCGGAAGACGAACTTGGATTCTCGACAGGCACTGATCTCCTCGAAGAGCAGGACCCTGCAGCTCCCCTCAAGGCTACACCATTGGGACAGAGAGTGGCACAACTGTATCTGGATCCCCTCACAGCGCATGGTATCTGCCAGGGGCTGATGACAGAGAAACAGCCTCATGAGATGGCATACCTGCAGTTGCTCTGCGATACTCTTGAGATGCAGCCCCTGCTGCGGGTGGGGAAGCGGGAGGTTGAGGCAATCGAGGACCAGATCTCCCTGTATAAAGATGCGTTCTTCACCGAGGAACCGTCCTTTTTCGACATGGATTATCAGGAATACCTCAATTCAATCAAGACAGCTCTCTGCATGAGGGACTGGATTGACGAAGCAGGTGAAAACTTGCTGTTGGAACGCTATAGTATCCGTCCAGGGGAATTACGTGGCAAACTGGAAAGGCTTGACTGGTTATTCTACTGCGCCACCGAACTTGCCAAGGCGACCAGTGCAAAAAAACATGTAGGAGCTTTGTTCCGGATGCGCACGCGCCTCAAGCATGGTGCACGCGCAGAGTTGCTCCCTCTTCTGCGATTCCGCAACATAGGTCGCGTCCGAGCCAGGAAGCTGTTCAGTCAGGGGCTCGAGGACAGTGGGGACCTACGGTCAATCTCAATAGAGCGCCTCTCAGGGATTGTAGGTGAAAAAATCGCACAAGGGATCAAGGAGCAGTTGGGAGAGCAAAAAGCGGATTTCTCACCGTTGTCCTAAACAGTACTTGCAGGCAGCAGCAGTAAGCCAGATTCCACGGAAGCGTGAAGAAAATCGGGTGTGTCCAGAAAAGGGAGAAGAAATCAAAATTATGGCCTTGCCATACTCTTTTCACTCGACTGTTGCCTAGACTCGTTTGCGACTAAGTTCAATTTTGGCAACACCAGAAAAACCATAAGCTTTAAAAATCACTAGCGATTCCAGTCAGCCACACTACAGCAATGGGGCTATAGTGTAGCTTGGCTATCATTTATGGTTTGGGACCATACGACCCCGGTTCAAATCCGGGTAGCCCCATAGGAGGAGATTTTCATGGCTCAGATGCAGAATAAACCGGCAACCCGGTACGGTACGCGCTACGGTCGCTCGAACAGACTGAAAGTCGCTACGGCCGAGATGCAGTACAAGAATAAGCAGGTCTGTCCCTATTGCCAGAAGAAGACGGTAAAGAGGAAGTCCTCAGGTATCTATGAATGTGGGAAATGTGGCTCTGTATTCGCAGCCAAAGCTTACACTACCCAGAATGTGCAGGTAAAGGAGGCGTAGGCGTATGGTGGAATACAAATGCTTCGGATGCGACAAGATGGTGGGAGAACAGTATCTTCGCAACAGGATCAGATGCCCGTACTGCGGAAGCAAGATGCTTTTCAAGCAGCGTATGACCGTATCCCATGTCAAAGCACGCTGAATGGCTCACAGGGAGCCTGCGAGTGCCACATGAACCGACACTCGCAAAAGTCTTAGAGGCCGAAGATACATCCTTGGGCACACGGTCCACGTATGAGGTGATCACCGACAATGAGGACGTGGTGATCCATTTTCGTGCAAAAGACGCGGTCGCGCTCAGGGCCGTACTCAGTGCGATTACGAAAAACATAGTGATTTATTCTCAGATGAAAAAGGTGGAATAAGATGAGTCAGGAGAACATGATGCAACAGATGCAGCTGATAGAACAGAATTTGCAGCATCTGATCGTCCAGAAACAGTCAATTCAATCAGAACTCATGGAGACAAAGACTGCCCGCCAGAGCATCGATCCTGAAAAAGCGGTGTACAAGACCAGAGGCAATATT